>JAFGXN010000048.1 GCA_016936615.1 Spirochaetales bacterium
AAATTAAGATCACTGATGATATTCTCTCTGAGTAGCTCAATATCGTCAGCCTCACTAAATGTACTAAAATCAAACCGCAACACAGGAAATGTCTCCCAATCCCAATCCGCAGTTTCCATGAAAGTCCCAGTGAAAAGCTTTTTTTTCCCTGAAAAAATAGCATCAATTGTCGACAAAGTCAGCGACTTGCCAAAACGACGAGGACGGGATAAGAAAAAGTACTTGCCCTCGCTAACCATCTTGTAGATGTGTGGCGTTTTATCAACATAGAGATAATTTCGCTGTATAATTTCATCAAAAGTCTGAATTCCAAACGGATACTTCTTCTTCATACCCATATTTTACTATTTATCGCAGGATAAGGCAAGCAAGAAAGCGCGAGCTATTTTAATCGCCAAAGACCAACTAGCAGGCTCCATCATAATAACTTTGCTAAAACTTTATTCTTGCCATTTGCTCTAAAATCTCCGATAATTATAATATGATAAAAAAGATTGTGCTAATAATTTTTTTTCATATGCTCAGTCAAATCTACCCTGCTTCGGTAACAGAAATCATACAAAATATCAGCAATCTGCAAATCTCCAAACAAGAGGAAACAATAGAAACTTGGCTTGACCTAAATGGCGAAAAAATCAATTTTTTCCTAGAAAAACAGACCATATCCGACGATGGGCAATATGTAACAATACCAATAAAAACCGAAGGATCTAACCAAGGAGAGAGATTAATAACAATAAGAGTACCAACCAACCAATCTGGAATTCTCCTCAGCTTCGACGATTACTATCCGAGCTGGCTTGACAACCAAGATCTCTTCAGAACCAACAAGAGCCTTGCGACATTTTTTCTAAGCGCCCCATCCAGAGCAAAAATCGCCAACATGCTAGAGCTTCAGTCAAATGGGCACGAGATCGGCTTCCACACAATAACTCATCGCCGGTTAACCACCCTTAATATAGAAGATTTCGACAAAGAAACAAGAATTCCTCTCCCAAGCCTGATCGAACAAGGCCTCGCAATATCTAATTTTGCCTATCCCTACGGTGCAAACGCAGCATGGATGCACTCATATCTAGCTAAAACCTACGATTTTACACGTGGATTTAATAAAGAATTATTCTTCTACAAAAGATCTGATTTAAAAAAAGGCAGCTTCATTGTTTCTACATCGATAGATAATATTTTTTACCCAGAAAAAGATAAATTTGAACAAGAAATTACCAAAATTCTGCTCTACATAAAGCTTACCGACAAGATTTTCCCCTGCACAAGCCATGGAATAAATTTCGAAGCTTGGGGGATAACTAGACCGAAGCTAGAAATTTTACTTACCACAGCAAATAACTTCAAACTTACAACATATCGGTTCAAAGACCTAATCAAGAACAATATAAACTAGACCATTTCAACTTTTTCCCACATAAGAAAAAGCCTAGACAATAGTCTAGACTCGTAATCCTGACCTACCAGTCAGTCGGGAAATAATCTTTTAAAAATTTGCCACACCAGTGCTTGCCAGTGTTGATTCCATCAAAAAGCGGATCCAACACCCGTGCTGCGCCATCGACGATATCAAGCGGTGGTTGGAAGCCATGGGCCTCTTGCTTGAACTTCGCAAGCTGCGCTGGATCTTCATCCGTAACCCACCCAGTATCGACAGCATTCATGTAGATTCCAAACTTAGCAAGCCCCTCGGCTGAAGTATGGGTCAACATATTCAGCGCCGCCTTTGCCATATTCGTATGCGGATGGCGATCACCTTTTTTAAATCGCAAAAACTTACCTTCCATCGCAGAGACATTTATAATATGTTTTTTCCCAGTAAAATCGCGCTTCATCATATTCGAAAGCCGATTACAAAGGACAAACGGCGCAACCGAATTTATCAGCTGCAACTCAAGCATCTCCGCAGTCGGAATCTCCCCAAGCGTAAGCCTCCAACTGTTAGTCGTTCGCAAATCTACCTGCTGCAAGTCTGCGTCCAACTTCCCCTCTGGAAAAACCTTCTCCACCGACAAATCAGTATCATGCGAGAAAGGGATCTGCGACAGTGCAGCCGAAGAAGAAATTCCAACCCCAGGCGTCTTCCCGCTCCAACTCACAGGTGCAACAGATTTCAGATAATTATCCTCTTTCGAGACAGAGACACTTCCTGTCAGAATCCCGACACACTGCCTGTGCTCGCTCAAAAGATGCTGAACCTCAGGCGATTGTCGCTCGAAGGGCAGATTCTCCATCTCCATCAGGTGCGCGTAGAACGACGGCGGCCGCCGCACAGTCTGGGCAGCATTATTTATCAGAATATCTAATCTATCGTATTTATTCTCTATAAAGTGGGTAAAAATTTCAACGCTCGGGGTGTGCCGCAGATCTAGCCCGTAGATATGCAATCTATCGCGCCACTGAGGATAATCCTCCTCAGCTGCAAATCGCCTTGCCGAATCGACAGGAAATCGAGTCGTAGCAATAACACTAGCCCCAGCCCGAAGCAACATCAGAGTCGCTTGGTAACCGATCTTGAGCCGTGAACCAGTGATCACCGCAACCTGACCAGTCAAATCCGCAGTCTGGAACCGCTTGAAATAATTCAAATCACCACACTCAGGACACATCGCGTCGTAGAAGTGGTGCAAAGTAGTATACTCTTTTTTACAGACATAACAGTTGCGAGGAGAATTAAGCTTCAGAACATCCTTTTTTATAGAAGAAAAATCCTCAATCATCTTCGGCGCAACAAAGACCACATCCTCGCGAGCACGACGAATTCCAGTCTGCCCCATAGCTGCACGCTCTCGAGCAACTGACTGCCGCTTGTTCTCCTTGCGAATCGCCTTACTCCGCTTAGTCAAAGCCTCCTTATCTGGCCGAGAAATCATCCCAGCCGCCTTAAGCAAGCGGACACGAATCGCCTCATCTAGCTTAGCAAATTTCTCAGGCTCACTATTTATCATCTCCAGAATAGCAATCGCAGCCTCAACCTGCTGAAAATCCAAAGAACCAACCTGTAAATCTTCATTTTTTTCTTCCACAACACCAACCCTCACAACCTACCACTAGGCAATCCAAGTTTAGACAAAAAAAGAAGTTAGGTCAACTAAGAAAAACTACACAAAAAGTCAAAATATTTGAAAAATCTCCATTTTATCAATTGAAAAAGTATCTATTTTATGAAAATATAAGACATGCGAAAAAAAACAATATTTCTAATCCTCTTCTCATTATCATCCCTTTCAGCCTTTTCAGATTTTTACATCGGGGGATATGTGGCAGGAACATTTGCATTACAACAAGAAAATTACGAAATTAAATACAGCCCAGGATTTGATACAGGACTTTACATGGGATTTGACTTTTTTGGCAAAAAAAAAGCTGCATTTTCAGTAAATATTCAAGCAGGAATGGAATACAATCCCCAAGGAGTCTCTGTAGAAGCTTTTGGTGGGTTTGGGTTTGCTGTACTACATAAAGATAATATTATTAAAGCACACATTGGAGCAGGCTATACTACTATTTTTGATTTTTTTTGGCCATTAGCATTTATAAATTTCGAGTATGCCTTTGCAGCTACACCAAAATTTCTAATTTCACCATATATTCAAGCAAAATACCTTCCAACATTAGAAACAGGGCAAATTGTATTAGGAATTAAGCTCTCATATATGTCAACAAGTAGGTTTACCGAAACCCCAATTGACAGAAAGAAATTTTATGTAAAAGAGGGAGAAACAAATGAAGTTAAGAAACTTTTCTAATCTTGTAATAATTTTACTACTTATAACCTCTTGCAACCCAGCAATATTCACATACACAGTTAATCTCTCAGAAGCAATTAACCACCTCAAGATAGAAACCCTTGAACTAACATATACCACAATAGACGGGAAGTCCCAAACAACCGAGATCACAGACTTATCCAACCAAGAGGTGAAATTCACAGTCGCATCATTTGAAACAGGGATTCTCACACTAAAAGGCAAAACAGTAGACAACCAGACAGTCATAAGCACAACCAAAATCTCTACGACCCAAGGCAAAATAACACCAGAAAAATGGTTTTTCTACGAAGAATTTCTTGAAAATGGTCATCTAGCAAAAACCGCCTATCCTCTTGAAAAAGAGATATTGATAGACTTTGGAGAGTTACAAACACTTACGTTGACAATCCCTGCTAACGATAACAATAGTTACATTATCGATGGGGAAATTATAATAATAGAAAATATCTCTTCCAACGAAAAAGCTATTGCAGAAATACGCGATTATGAAACTCGAAAGAGCATATCTCATGTAAAAAAATCTGAAAAATTAGGTTTCGTAAATAAAAAAATGTTTATTATCAATAAAACAGAAAGCGAAATGAGGCTAACAATAAGAAAAAAAATATCTAATGACCGAAAAAAGATTTTTTTTAGCCCAGAAAGCTATTTTAGTCAAGAATCAATGGAAGTTTTTTTAGAAAAAAACAATGGCTCAACATACCTATATAAACTTAACAGAGAAGATGCAATCTTTGAAGTTATTTATAAATTTGAATTTGTCCCATACTCATCCCTTCATACTACAGGTAGCAATTATTTTTATTTCACTGATAGATACAAAAATAGTACTGGGCAGCTAAATATAGAAACAAAAGAAATTACAAAAATAGCTTCTAGAGCCGTAAACCTTGAGAAATCTTCTTCTGCTGGAGAATTTCTCTTATATTCCAAAGAAAAAAACAATATTATTGAAACGATAATTTACAATTCAAGAACAAAAGAAAGTACTATAGTAAATGGAACAACAGCAATATTTTCCAGCAACAACAAACTTTATGAACTAATACATAAAGATAGCAAGCTAACAATCTACGAAACAGATAATTTTAAAAATAGAACAAGAACCTACCAAGGAAATACAGATAACAAACTTTATTATTTTTTTGATGCTTATGAAAACACTATAATCTTTAGCTCAGGATCTATTTTAAGACTTACAGAGGAAGGATCTATAATAGAAAAAAAATTCTTTTTAACCGCAAAATATATCATTGACAACATCTTTTTCTACGATAATTGGAAAAAGAAAGAGTTGTATTCATACAATTTAACGACATTTGAAGAGAGCATAATTGAAGAAGAAAAACAAGGTCAGTTTTTAATTTTTAAAAATAGCAAGGGAGATTTTTTCGAAGTCAGAAGAAATCTTAACTCCCTTGAAATTTATGAGGTGAATCCATTATGGTAAGAAAAAACAAAAAAATGCTATGGCTTTTATTTATCACTTTAAATTCATGTTATATCCAGAACAACATCTATCAACTGGAATTTGATTTTCCTCCTGCAAATTATAAGAATATAGAGTTAACAATATCAGGGAAATCTGGAATGAAAGAAATATCCCAAGAATACAACAGCTCATCATTTATTGAAAACGAACTTATATTTGCTCACAAAGGCATGACAATCCAACAGCTAACTGCAAACTTTAATTACAATAAAGAATCAAACAAATACATCACTTTAAAAGCTAAAAACATTAACAACAAATTCTCTTTTACAGAAGGAAACTCCTACACCATCATCGATTTAAACACAGAAGCGACTCTGAAAGACATGAAAAAAAACAATGTTGTGGCTTTTAAAGCAAAAAAAGGCCTATTTCACAATATCGAAACCGCTTTCTTTATAGATGAAATTAACAGCCCATTTTCTGCAAAATCTTTTGATTCTGAAGACAGCTATAATCGGCAAAAGACGATTAATTCTTTTAATGAAGAGGATTGCTACATTTTTATTTCGTTTAGAAACCTAGGAAATGACATAAATTCTTCTAAAAAGATTTTTACAAATATAGAAACAACTGAACTCTACACTGAATCTCTATTTTCAGAAAAAGATAATTTTATCAAAAGTAACCAACAATTCTATCTTATAAAAGAAAATCAACTCTTCAAAATTATTATTGAGAGTGCTAAAGTGGAAAAAATAATAGACTTACCAAGCAACAGCATATATGCGTTCACAGAAAATAATAAATTGTTTTTTTTCTCAAATCCTGAGATTTTCTCTGAAAATCTATTCTTCTCAATTGATGTCATAAATAAAAAACTCGAAATAGTCAATGACAAAAGACTAATGAAAGAAAAAGAGACAATCTTTGCCGGCAAATACTTTTTTAACAAAAAAGCCCCTGATTACATATACTCTCTTTCAACTGGGAATAAAATTACAAATATTCTTCATAGAACGATTTTTTCTAATGCTCAATACTATGAAGAAAAGCAAAAAATCTTCTCATATGAAGTTGTTTCAAGGAAAATAACCTTTTACGAAATTCTTATAAATGAAGATTCTTACTCAATAAAAGAAATAGAAAGCCTAGAAAATTTTAATCTATTATTTTTTTCAGCCGATCTTTTTCCATACATCATTGGGAATATGAAACAAATATCAATTATTCAACTATCAACTGATGAAAACGACATAACAACTATGAGAACTTTTCCAGACGTCTTATCTGGTGATGCTTATAAAGTCTTTAAAAATGAAAATCTTTTAGGAGTAGTATCATGGAACAATAAAGTCCTTAACATTTTGAAAATTGAAAAAGACTCTGTAAATAAAATTCGATCTCACTCTGGCGATTTTACAGGATCCGATATGGATTCTAAAATTTCATATATATATATCTTTCCTCAAGAAGACAAGACGACCCTTATATTAGGGAAAAAGATATGGAGGATAGAAGAAGAAAAGCCTTACTTCTTCGCATCAGATTATAAAGCACTACAGAGACTCTCCATAGAGGAAATACGATGAAGAAACTACTAATATTACTAACAATGACAACAATTTTATCTTGCTACCAGAACACCCCTTTCTACGGAAACCTTGAAGAAGAGATGGTCATAGGATATCTCTATAAAGGAGAAGTTTTATACTTTTCTGATGGTAATGTTTTTTTTAAAGATAAGAGCGGAAAAAAGATAGATATTAAAGCCCCAAGGAGTGCAGAAGGTTTAAAAGTACCTGAAATTGCTGATGGAATATTTGAACTTGGTAGAGATACTAATTATGAGTATTGTCTATTTGATTTTAATGACCCAAATAGACAAATGCAATCATTTAAATCAAGAGAAGAGGCAGAAGAGAAAAAAGGAACTATGTTTTCCTATCCGATTTTTTCCCCAGAAATAAAAAGAGAAACCGCCTTCCCCAAATTCGCACCATTCAAAGACTCAGAAGAACTCCCGCTGCGCCCATTCACGCACAGTAGTCTTTCATATTTCCTCGTCTACAATCAGGTTCGAAGCAAAGCTGATCTCTCGCAGATTGGTCTCTTACCTTTTCCGGCAGTAGATGCGGTATTCCATGACGGGAGTTGGTATATCTTGCGAGTCTATGATATCTCAAGATTCATTGCAGTTCGCACCTACAAAAGCGAGATCTACCGATTTGCAGATGAATTGCCATTTGCAAATGGAGAGCTACTCTACGAACAGGACAAACCATTTCAGCAAATCGATATATACGAAAACGAGATACTCGGCCTTGATTGCCAGGCAAATATTGTTAAGACAGGAATCGAAATATAATAACTAGGAGAATTTATGAAGAAAAACCTAAGAAAAATAATGATACTAACATCAATTTTCATCACATTCAGCTGTACAACAGTCGTAAAGGATTTAGAAAAGATAAAAGTTAAGACTGTGGAGACAAAAGATACAGAATCAATATCTTTTTCACAACTACTCTTTAAAATCCCATACAATTCCGATTTTTACAAAAATCTCGGAATCTATAATCTAATACCAAAGGAAATTAAAAAAGGATATGATGAACCTTTTCAAAGAGGCCCAAGGTACAGATACATCGCAGAAGAGATAATGCAAGCTTCAGGTCTTAATGTCCAAAAAAGATTTCTAAGAGAGTATGAAGATCGCTCCGACGAAATTTCACGATTTTTACTTTCTGCAACAATAAATGACATCAATTACAGTACATATATCCGTAGAAATAAGTCAAAAGATCAATCTCCACTATTCTCGACAATACAACTTTCGCTTACTTGGGAAGTCTTAGATACAAACAAAAACTCAATTGTTTTTGTATCAGAAGAAAAACTATCAGTGGATAACGACAATTTTTATAGCTACAATTATCTTTTTGAGATAGCGTTTCAGAAAGCAGTACTTAAACTCTGCTCTGACAAAGATTTTTTGAATAAAATAAAAAAAAGAGAAGATAGCCGCCCGCTCCCTGAAAAGATAAAAATAAAAAGCGGCTCTCGAATAAATATCCTTGATGAAGAATCATACGTGAATTCTGTGGTTGTCATTAGAGCAGGAAAAACACATGGAAGCGGCGTGATAATCTCCAACGATGGATATATTTTAACAGCAGCCCATGTTGTTAGCAACCTCAAAGAAGTGGCAGTCGAATTCAAAAACTCAGAAATCTTCCTTGCGCAAGTAATACGAACAGACAATTATAGCGATAGCGCTCTACTCAAAATTTCCAGTGAAAAAATTGATTTCGCAGGGGTGGGAATAGAAAAAAAAGAGGTCTCAATCGGACAATCAATATCCATAATTGGAACCCCATATAGAAAAAAATACTTCAACACAATTACAAATGGAATTGTTTCAAACATGAACATGAGAAACGGGGTAAAGTTTTTTCACTCAAATACGACAGTAAATCCAGGCAACAGTGGAGGTCCTGTGCTAAACAATGCTGGCAACATTGTCGGAATAACTTCAGAACTAATATATGGAATTGGAAATTCAATAACAATCTTCATAAATATAAACGACATACTAACCAATCTTAATTTGGAAATAGAATAGGAGACAAAATGAAAAAGCAAATAACCATATTCATAGCAATAATTTTTCTGTCTAGCTGCTACACCTTGAAACACCAAAGACCTTTTTCTGTTTCAACCAAAGACGCAATAGAAATAGAGAACACCCACCCAGTAGCGATGAACAATATCTCAACAGAGATAATCCACATGCAGCATGTCGCGAAGGTGACAAACATGAGAAAGGAGTATGACTTTTTTTGGGGCAACAACTTTTATTATGACTTTTACTCCTCAAAGAACTACTGTGAGAACATGCTACAGCTAAATAATTTTAATATTTATAGAGAAAATTTTACTGCTTTCAAGAACCCGAAACCTTCTATGGCAAGATTTCAAATCTACCCGTATGTCAAGGATCTATCGCTCTACCAAGTCTCTGATCTAATTTCAACCAGCCTTTCTGGGAAAGTTACCACAGAGTGGGTAATCTATGACACCTTTTATGAAAAAGTTGTCTATAAAAAAGAGTTTATTGGCTCTACAAAGTTTTTAAACCTTCCCAAAATCAAAGGCACCCAGGTCCTTGGCTTAGTCGCAGAAGATGCCTTCAACAACGGCTTCCAAAAATTCTTCTACGACAACGACATGAGGACAATTTTGATTAAAGAGTAGAAAAATTAAATTTTTTCTAACACAACTCTAATATTCTGTTAAATTTTTAAAATCGATAGTATAATTAACCTATCCCCGTTGTAAAAATCGGGGTATAGGGAGATTTTATGAAAAATTTATTCAAGAGGTACTCAACCGAAAAAGAAAAAAGTTCGGCAAGATTACTGTTCATTTCTTCGTGCGTAATCTTTGTAATCATGGCACTGTTCTGGGTGGCTAGCTTCATCAACAAGGCAGACAAATTTTACCCAATTGCAATCCCAATTTGCATGGTAGTCGTTCTCACAGGAATATTTCTGAACATCGCGGGACACAAAAGGTTTTTCACCGATGTGGTGCTAATCTGCATTATATTTTTATTCCTTGTTTCACAAAAATTCGCAAGCGATAATTCCCCAGATTATGTTGTCCGAAACGGAATGATGTTAATGATAATCTCATTACTTATCGGAGACAGACTCTACCAACACATCTACAACTTCGTTGCAATTTCAGCAATGTTCTTCATCGTCTTCTTCACAAACTACATGCCAGAGATTGGCGCAGCCCAATTCACAGACCTAAGCGAAGCCCAAATTTTCAACTTCATTGTCAGCATCGGGCTGATACTAATTTCATTCGGTGCAGCACTTTTTAAGACTAGGATGTCTAGGAAAAAGTTACGTGCGGCGGAACAGGAAGCGGCCGAGAACCAGGCAATGTTTGATTCACTTGAGGAAGCACTGCTCAAAAGTAGCCAGGATCTTGATATTGGACAGAACATTCAGACAGTATCTGAGAACTTAGTCCGACTTGTCCTATCGATAACAAGCTATGTATCATCGATGAAAGATGAAATTTTTTCCCTATCTGAAGGAATCAAAAAGGCAAAAGAAGAGAATCGTGTTGTAGTTGACTTTTTCAAAGTCGTAATAGAGAACCTTCAGAAGCAGAACAAGATAGTAGCAGAGGCGACAGAGAATATCCATGAAGTTAAGGAAAAAGTTACTAGTCTCTCATCCTCAACCGAAGGACAGCGACAGACCTTACAGAAAATGGAAAGTCTCTCCTCTAGCACAAAACAGGAGATAGACCGAACATCGGAGTCAATACAAAATATCTCTTCTGTCTCAAAGAATATGTTGGATTTTATCTCAATAATTTCAGGAATAGCAGCTCAGACCAACCTCCTCTCAATGAATGCGACGATAGAGGCTGCACACGCTGGGGCGGCAGGAAAAGGATTCTCCATTGTTGCAGATGAGATCAAGAAGCTAGCTGACCTCACCACAAAAAACACAAAGATAATATCTCAAAATCTTCGTGCTACAATCAACAATGTCGAAGAGACAGTAGACGTCATGCACGAGACTGAGGTTTTTTTTGAAAATTTCTCCTCAGAATTTACGACAGTAAACAGCCACAGTACCAACTTAATAGAAGAATTAAGTCGATTATCAACCCTTGCAGATGAGGTTGGATTTTATGCAAGCCAAATGAGCACGACCTCAGAAGATGTATCAAGCTCAATCTCAAAGATGGAGAAGATCCTCTCCAACAACGAAGAGGATATGGAAGGAATTATCCAAGCATCAGAGAAAATCCACTCATCCCTTGTCCATCGATTTCTCGATATAGAACGACAATTCAACAACATAACAGCCCAAGCAGAGAAGCTCAAAGCTCTTGGCAACACAAACAGCAAGACAGTTCAATCTCTTGGCCAACAAGTAGGCGAAATGAAGCAACAAAAAGGATGCAAAATCCCAGAATTCGTATAACAATAAGCTTTTAGATAAATTAAAGCCCCTCAGCGGGGCTTTTTTAATGAAAAATATTGACCTCCAAGATAAAACAAATTATTATAATCTAAACACAATTAAGGAGTTATAAATGAGTGATACAAACACCTCTCAAAACACAAACCTACAGCCACACAGAGGAACTACTGTTCTAGTTCTCGGAATACTAGGCTTTATTCCTTGCTGCGGAATGATATTAGGAATAATTGCATGGGTTCTTGGTTCTATAGATCTAAAAAAGATAGATGCAGGTCTTATGGATCCTTCTGGACGGGGTAATACTAATGCAGGAAAAATTCTTGGAATAATTTCAACCATACTATGGATTCTTGTTATTATTTTATACATCGTGATTTTTGTAATCATGGGAGTTGCAGCAATAAATAGTCCAGAATTTGCTGATGCTTTAAATGAAGCCATCGAATCTGGTTCATACTAGAAGATGAAAATAGAAGTTGTTCCTGTTCAAAGATCCTACTACAAAGTTTGCCTTGTTCCGTTGTTTTTTCTACTTGTTTGGGGACTATTGATAATAACAACTCTCTATTTATCTAACAAATTTAACAAACCTGTGACCCTTTGTGTTTTCAAAAAGGTCACAGGGATTGCTTGCCCCACCTGTGGAGCAACCCGAGGTGTTCTCGCTTTTTTTTCTGGACACCCTATTCAAATGATCAAATACAATCCATTCTTCTTCACACTAGGAGTTCTTTGGTCTCTAAAGATCGTAATAGAATTCACCGTAGGCAAACACCTAATCCTCCGCACCTCACGACCAGAGAAAATAGCAATCTGGACAGCACTGACAGTCCTCTTCTCAATCAATTGGGCTTATGTGATAATTTATGTGAAATAGCTAAATTTGGTTTTATACATTTGACTGCCAGAGCTTTCTGTAGTATAAGGAAAATATCGGGCAATATTTTCCATAGAAAATCAAGATTTTTATGTCCATGCGATTTTAAAGCGTGAGGAGGTGTACAATAAATGGCCGTAGTTAGTGTTAGACTTAATGAAGAAGAAGAAAAAATCCTCGAATTCCTTATCAAATACTTCAATGAAGACAAATCAACTCTATTCAAGAAATCAATGCTAGAGCTTTATGAAGACATACAAGACATAAAATTCATCGAAGAAAATATCGAAACAAAAAAGAATCCGAAATTTATAACAGGCGACGAGTTGTTTTCGTAGGAACATATTCTCAAAAGGCTTTTTTATTGATTTTTACCCAAAATAATCATAATATACATAAAAAGGAGCCTTTATGAAAAAGACTTTAATAACAACAATAATGCTGACCATAGCAATGGTGACATTTGCGAATGGAACAGAAAGTTACGGTCCTGACATAGTAGAGAGTTCAGGTCAAATCTTTATAGAGAAAGAACATCCCCATGTTTCAATAGAGAAAGAGTTAATAATTGTAGAACTCGGAGACCCTGCATCAAAATATGATGTATTCTACACCTTCTACAATGATTCAGATAACACAGAAACAGTTCTGTGTGCTTTCCCATACTCGATACAAAAAAAACTAAGTTATTCAGGAGTCAAACAAAAAAATATTGATGAAACAGAGTATGTAATAACTAGAGGAGGGGAATTTTACGATATATTCGCATCCAGTCTCCATAGCTTCCTAGTACTATCAGACGAAAGCAGATATTCAAAGGAAAACTCTGAATCAATATCAAAAGAACTAGCAGAAATACCAGTTAACACAAAAATCCTGAAAATAATTTCATGGAAAGATTTTATTGCAGAGGGAAAAGCAAAAACAAGCAATAAAGGATACGAACACTCCTACGATCCGACCCTCTTTACAATTACAAAAGATGGAAAAACTATCGGAATTTCAGATGTAATAATTGAATACGAATACTTAAACGAGTTAGAAACAGAGCCAGACTTCTATAACGGAGGAAAAACAAAGAACAATGAGAAAACCTTAACTCTTAAGGTCAATATATACTTCCAGTACGAACTAAATTTCTCTCCCTCAAGCGAAACAAAAGTCCATATTTCATATAACCAATTGTCATTTACTAGATACGAAGGGGGTTTGGGAGGATCGATGAAAACCCTTCAAGCAAACTACATCATAGGAACAGGACGATATTGGAAAGGGCCTATAAAAGAATTCGCTGTAGTACAGAAAATAGAACCAAGATGGAACAAGGTTTTTCATGATTTTCCAAAAGAATTCAAGCAAATACAAACAGAGAGACCAGGTCTCACAGTTTTTCATGCAAAAAACTATGAGCCAGGACAAGACGATACATTCTCAACTCTTTTTTCTAATGAAACAACAACTGATCCTGAAGAAATTGAACCCTCATGGGAGCAGATGCGATGGATGGCAAAAAACTTTTTCCTAAACCAAAGTTCATATAAAAACTATACGGTCTCTGAAAAATCTTTTGACAGGCAGTTTGAAATAGTTTCTTCGACATATGATTTCTCCTCATCATGGTACAAACCATTACCATCAAAATATTTAAAACAACCAACATTTATTATCATAGATGATTATACAATTGCAAAAAGCACAAATGAGCCAGAAATGGCATTCGATTCAATACAAGAGACACCTTGGATTCCAGAAAATCCAGACGACTACCTATATTTCGAAATCTCAAGACCTGTAGAGGCAATCCATATAATCTGTGGAACATTTTACAACAAGACTAACCGAAAAATCACCTATCTAACAGATCAAGAAAACAAATACAATCTATATTCACAAGGAGAAATAGAAATAATAAACCTTCAAACAAAAGAGACTACCAAAGCAAAATATCCTATTATTGATAAATACTCAAAAGGCGTACAACGGTCAACTCAATTTGGAACACCATACGAAGTAAATCTTCTCCAAGGTCAATATGGAATAAGAGTAATAAACCAAAGTACCGATATCAAGCACAGAAGCATTTCAAACCTCAAACTTATTCCGAGAACCCCAATATCGAAGGAAATTGATTCTCTCTTCAAAGAAGAATTAAAATTAATAAAATTCTATAACTCCTCAGAGAATACAGGATTCGTTGATAGGTCCTCATATTTTAGACTACCATTAAGCAAGTAAGGAAAAAAAAATGAAAAAGACAACAATAATATTATTTATGATCATGTTGATTTTTTCTTGTAAAAAGGAAAAAAGTCCCGTTACAATAGAAATAACTCTGAAGAATTCAGAAGATAACACAAAAAAAACAGAATTTATTCAACAAGCCATAGAAATAACAGGAGAAAATCGAAGAAATCCCAATAATGAAAAAATAGAAAACGAAACAATAATAGTTCTTCATTCTCAGGAAGGGAATTCAACAGTCTACAAAAAAGAAGACATAAATCTTTTTTACAATAACAATCAAATGACTAACGAGAGAATATTTCCTACAGATTTCGACTTATATGATACTCCTTGTTTTTATGTTGCCAATGCAATAGAAATATTCAGCGTAGAAAAAGATAAAAAGCAAAAGAATCTTCCATTAGTAGATAAACAACGAGACTTAGAGAACCATATTAAATCAGCCATCGATTGGCTAAAAAAAAATGAACCATATGAATTTTCTTATGGAAATTATCAAGATGATCATTTAAATACTTTCCAAAAAGATTCCTATTATAATGAGTTCCTGGAATCATGGGTACAAATTCCAGAGTTAAAACAGACACAAGATCAAGAAAGTTTCTTTGATGAATCTGTTCCATGGGTAATCAGTTTCCCAGAACCAACATTTTTGAAAAAAATTGTCGTTACAAAAGCAAACGAGCCAATAATAATCCTAGAACACTACAAAAAAGAGTATATATATTTTCGATCCAAAATAACAGGACCATTTAATAAAATATCATACCTAAACACAGTGAATAAAGAAAATGATATAATTTTTGCTGCAGAACCATATTCAATTGAAAATATCGAAGAAGAAAAAGAAGAAGAAACAATTGAATGGTTCTACAACTCGGACTTAATTGTAAGACGCAAAAAAGAAAAAGTTCGAAATGAAAACATAGATATTTTTTTCGCTGATGGGGAGACTATAATAATTTTCTCATCTAAAGACTATAGAGATATACAAATACTAAAAGGCAATACAGCAAATGTTATATTCAACGGTTACGATTCTGATTTTTCCGAAATCATTAAAACCCTCAGCCATGGGAATTATATATACTATCTTCCAGAAATAGAGAATATTGAATCAATAGAAATAGATAAATTAAATCAGATTGCAATAAAAATAAATATCTTGAATTGCTTTAGAGAAAAATTTGAAGCAGAAGATATTATAAAAATTAATAATCCGGAAGGAATATGGAAAAATGAAAACATTCTCGATATCTCGACAAATCTAATAATAGATCTTGAAGCCCGTGAAAACAAAAATAACTACAATTTTCTAGAAAAGAAGATTCCCATGGAAATAGCAAAAATATTACTCGAAGAATTCAAAATCGAAGTAAACCAGGGGAAAAATGGTTATAAAATTATCACTGATAAGGCAAAAATAAGCGATATAGAGGAAATCAAACTAACCTTTGATAAAAACAGAGAAAACCTTGCAATGCATCTATCTTCAAACAAGACTGATCAGCTAATATTTTTCTCAAAACAAAAAGAACCAATAGAATATAATCATAGGACATTAGAAAATCAGGAAGGATACTCCCAATCAATAAAGTATATACCTCTTTCCTTTAACGAAGGTAAATTCCTTTATGCAATAGAAAGAATACACACTCTGAATAACTCAGAGCAAGTCTCTGAGTTCTGGTTAGCCTCAGAAGGCAAAGAAATCAAACCGATACCCGAAAATTCTCAAATTAAATTATCTGAATACAAAAGCTTTTTCTACTTCTCTTTTGATAATTCTGGTTTCAAAATTTTTCAGAATATATATCAAAGCAATGGAAGTTTCTTCGAACAAAAAGAAAAAACTGAAAGTTTCGACTTTCTTCTATTTTATATAGTTGATGGCCGCTAACTGCGACCCCCTTCGGGGGAATTTTCACATCTCAAGATAATCGAAGCGACACTGCTGCAGATCAATCTGCGGCGCTCGCCCGCTTCGATAATAATACCTGATCTCATCCCGCGTCCGGCCCTTGATCCCATCCTTAAGCAGATTAACTGCGGAGACATTCTTCTCGCACGACGCAACGAAAATGTTCAGAATTGTGTAAGCCTTTTCATCCGACTCCTGAAACGACAGCGACAGCGACGACGTCACTAAAACCAACTTTTTCAAGGAAAAAACATAATCAACCACCGCCTGAATCTCTTCATCGAGAAGACCAGTAGGTCTATCAAAAAAATAATCCAAATCCACCGACACAGCAATCTTCTTGCCACCCAGACTGGCCAGACAGTCAGACAACTCCTCGAAGAATACCACTCGAATCAAATCCGCCTTCGCCTCAAGATCCTCATACCTTCCCATCTCAAACAACTTCTTCTTCGCATATTGAAGCCTCTCTGCACGATGACACTCAGAAACCTCCCCAGTACAGACCCAGATCACCTGCGACACAATCTCAGGCAACAGCGGTTCAATCCAGTTGTGACACTGCACAAAATTCTCAAACTCCTCGCCCCTCTTCGACCAAGCAGTTGCAGGCGAATAATCAGAATGATGATCAAAATTCACAAGAACCATACCTTTATAACCAGACTCAATCGAATAATTTTTTACAAAAAAATAAGAATCCCCATGATTCTCAGCAATATACAACTCAACATCCTTTGATCCGCTGCAACCAACAACAAAGAGAAAAAAAATATAAATTATACAAATTTTTCTCACGACAAATAAATCCTCTGCTCAACAAATAATTCAACCAAATCCATATCAAGCACACCACGCTCAGCTTCGGACTTTAGAATATCCAGAACCCGCTCAATCGGCAAGGCTTTTTTATACGGTCTATCACTCGCTGACAAAGCATCAAAGACATCTGCAATCGAAATAATCCGAGATTGAATCAAAGTGCTCTCTCGTCCCGCAAGATGATCAGGATAACCAGTACCATCAATCTTCTCATGATGCCGCAGCGCAATCTCAGGAATCCGCCGATATTCAGGCGGCCAAGGAATCCCACTTACAAAATTATAAGTATGCATGACATGGCTCTCAATCTCCTGTCGCTCAATTGGATTCAAACTGCCTCGCTTAATCGACAAATTCATCCTATCGACATCAGTCAAAATCTCCATCTCATAGCCATCCACACCCACACAATTAAACTCATCAATCTCACGAATAATCTGGGCCAAATCCCCTTCGGGATCATCACTGACAACAGAAGGCTCATTCAGAAGAACAATCTTCTCCTTAATGCTCTTGATCTTCTCCAACTTATCATGGAAACTCTGAACACATGATTCGTCACAGCAAATCGCCGAACCTTCGCCACCAGAAAGAGAAGAGGCAGCAAGCTTTTTCTCCTCTTCCAGCGCACACAGCTCAACAAAGCGATATAAATAATCAAGCCGCAGAATCAAATTTTCAAAATCCTTAGGAAAAAGCTTTTTCTCCTTCTGAAAAATACTATTATCAATATAAACCTTTCCAAAATCGTGCAACAACGCAGCATACTCAAGCTCGCGCAACTCAGTATCGTTAAATGAAAAAGAAGCAAGATACCCGACACCGACGCCATTAACCGCGCGAGCCATACGAACAGATATCTCTGCCACGCGGAAAGAATGACCTGACGTCGCTGGATCTCTCGACTCAATCGCAGTAACAGAAGCCTTAACAAACTCCTCGAACTGCGACCTAATCTGCTGAATCAAATTATTATTTTCAATTGCTACCGCAGCCTGGCCAGCGACCGCCTCGAGCAAATTCCCATACCGAGGATCAAACGGCAACACAAACCGATCAAAATCCTCTTTTTCCACAAGCCTTATCGAAAAAGCCTCATTCCCAACATTTATCTTATTCGAAGAGTCCTCTTTGCAGTTTATTAGCTGAATGACACCAATAACCTCATCAACATGGTTACGCATCGGCACAACCAGCATCGACCTCGTAAAATAATTATTTTCAATATCGAATTTAGGATTATGCTTAAAGTCATAATCAGGATTTTCCGCCAATTTATAGACATCAGGAATATTCAGAACCTCACCAGTCACCGCAACATAGCCAGCAATAGACCGCTTATTCATCTCCATCACAAACTCAGTCAACTTCATATCTCGGGAAAAAGTGTGTGAAGTCTTAAACCTTAATTGCTTCCCACCACGTCCATTATCCTCGATAAGATAAATACTTCCAGCATCAGCGCCAGTAATCTTTTTACTCAAAGAGAGAATCAACTCAAGTAACTTCCGCTGATCCTTCTGACTAGACAACGACTTACCAATATTTATCAAGTCCTCCTGATCTAGCCGCAAATCAACAAGCGAATTCAGATAATCCCTCTGCTTATCCATCGAAATCTTTACTGCATTTAGAGTTATCTCAGCTTTTTTTATTAGAAAAAAAGCCTCATCCTCAGAGATAGAAGAGCCTCTAACCTCCGAAATATAAGGAAGAATCTCCTCATCAATCTCAGTAAATTCCCCATCAAAGCCTAATACAATCAGCTTAAACAAAATACCATCTTCATGACGATTCAAAAACTCCTCAAACAAAGAGACCTCATCTGCAACAACAAAAAAAACACCAACACAATCCTGACAGAAGCCAGCTCTTGCTTGATGAACAATATCCTCACAAACAAAAACATTTAATTCAGAGAGTTCTTCAAAGATAATAAAATCAGCAGAAGCCTGCGAGACAACAATATTTTTTCCCATAAGTGTAATAAATTTAACACGAAAGAGGAAAATTAACAAGAAACAAAGATTTTTTATTACAGAAGAAATGCGAGACAAAGAATTAAAACTAAATTAAAAATCTCATTTTTTACCTATTTAAATTTGTCAAAGATAAAAAGAGAGTTTATCATAACTAAGTTAAACGTATTAGGGAGAAGATATGAAAAAGTTTACATTTTTACTTACAACACTACTATTCTTGTTAATCAGCTGTGACAATAATTTTTTTCTTGAAAAAATCGAAGAAGAGTTCAACGTCTACTTCTCAAAAGCAGACAACCCGCAACTCCAAGCAGATCTACAAGGAATCAAAGTTGCAAGCGATGAACAATCAGCAGAAGATGCAAACGAAGGCAAACCAGCCGTGCGTACAGTACATTTTGGCTTCCGAGCGCCAGAGGGAACTGATCTCTCAAACCTTAAGCCAACAATCGATGCAGGAAAATTTTGGAAATGCGATGAAGCAGCAGTAGCAACAAATTTTTCACAAGGAAGAGGTAAAACTTTTTCCTACTACAAAAAGGCAAACCCTGCAAATACAGTTAAAGTAGCTATTTCTGTTATAGAAGATATCCGCACAACTTCCGATGACTCTCAAGTATCTAAAGGCAATAAATTCTTCATGGAGAAAGGATTCTTCATCTCCTCTTGGATCAGCTCGCCAGGCTGGAATAGCGCAGGAGCCGAATACAATGAAGGAAAAATGAAAGAATTAGGCTTTTCAGGACCATTATTCTACAATCGAGAAGATGAATACCCTGATCCTTCATCCTCTTTTGATATATATTCAATAGCCTTTGGATTTTCTTCCCACCCATGGGAACCAGAATACAAGATTCTCTCAGATTGGGAGAAAAACTTTACAAAAAAGCCAGCCATAATCTATGCAGGAGATGAAGTATATTTTACAGAAGAGGCAATGCGCTGGGCAGGATATACTTTTTCCCAAATAAAGAAGGAGTATCCCGATTCTATCTGTCACAACAACCAATGGGGTGCACAGTACAGCTTCGATCAGATGCGCTTCTACAGAGATTTTGCAAAACCAGATATGATAACCTACGATGCCTACTACTTCAACGAAAAATTAAAATATCCCGGTGGAAGTTGCTACAGAATGTATGACCACCTGAGCGAAGTTAAAATAATAGCAGATGAACCGGAAAAACCACTGCCAATCGGCCACTACGTTCAAGCCTTCAGAACTTCAGACGGCGTGAATGTCGGTACACAAATAGCGACAGAATCAGAACTCAACGCCTATTACTACTGTGGTCTAACCTACGGCGCAAAATGGTTCACACTATTCAGATGGCTTCAAAATGATGATAAAGTTGGCGTACTATTTAACTCAGATGGCACAACAACCCAGACTTTTGACATAATAAAAGCGATAACAACCGAACTAAGAAACCTAGAGCCGCACATGAAACTTCTCCATTGCAAAGAGGTATTCTACAAATCAGGAAGCATTTTCAATATAAAGCCTAAGTTTTTAAAAAAATGGACAAGCTCAACAGATAGCTTTATCAAGAAGATTGAAACAGAGAACCTCGGAACAACCAACGAAGGCAGACCTGGTGACATCCTAATCAGCTACTTCGAGCCACTCCCGACAGCGGAGACATACGCAACCCTCCTTGATGGGGAGTACATCATGGTATATAATGGGCTACTCTTCGGTTCAGGCACTCCTGTAGATACAGCACTACAAGAGGGAACCGGCGCCAACACAAAGCAGAAGATTACCCTGACCATAGACAAGGCAAAAACAGTAAAAAAAGTTTCAAGAACAACCGGGCAAGTCGAACAATTACAGGGAGCACAAAACCTAACTGGAGATTTCGACTATTCCCTAGAGATTGACGGCGGCAAATCAGAGCTACTTATAATAGAATAACAACCAACCCGAAGGTAGTTCAAAGCCTCCAACTAGAACTACCTTCTTTTTTTTGAAGAAAAATAAGAACAATTGACCATACACCTTTTAGCTGATAGAATTATCCTATCACAAAAGAACAAAGGCAGAAGAAAAAATACAGTGAGCAATTACGATAAATACTATCTGACAGAAGACCTCTTTGGCGCGCCGTACCCGGAACTGATAGCCTTTTTTGAGAACTACCCCGACAAAGGAACAATCCTGGATTTAGGCTGTGGGCAGGGCCGAGACTCTTTATCTCTTGCAAAAATCGGATACAACGTTGTCGGAGTAGACTCTTCTAAGACAGGAATTAAGCAAATGCTTGAGAAAGCTGCAATCTCCAACTTAAACATAACAGGTCTGGTCGATGACATCTATAAATTTGAAATTTCTGAAAACCACGATATCGTTCTCCTAGATTCCATGTTCCACTTTTTAAAAAGAGATAAAGAAAGAGAAACACAATTTATAAAACGAATTTGTAAAGAATTAAAAACTGAGAGAATCCTTTGCATCTGTTTACAAAATTCAAAGAAAAAAGTAGACATCTTGCGTGAAACACTAGAAGATGCAAACATAAAATTTGAAATATTAAATGATTCAAGCTTTAACTATAGCTTTATAGACAAAGAATCTAACAGTAAAATAGTAACAAAATATATAATGCTAATAATACGAAAGACAAGTTAATTAAATGTATCCCGCAGCCCCATTTCTACGGGAAAATCAAGACCCAAAAGCATCTATCAGCCGACATCCTTCACGCATGGAATCACCCGCCCAGTGTAACTGTCGAAATTTTTTCGCTCCGGAAAATAGTCTCTTTTCAAGAGCTTCGACGAAATCAGAAAATCCGCAGAAGACCTATTCTGCGCGACAGGAAGATTATAGACCGACGAAATTCTCAGAAGAGCCTTCACATCAGAATCATGAGGCTGCTGAGTCAACGGATCCCAGAAGAAAATCATCAAATCAATCTTGTCCTCACAAATCATCGCCCCAATCTGCAAATCTCCACCCAACGGGCCCGACTTCACCGCAAAGACATTATCCACCGCCCGCTTCAACTCAATCTCAAGCCGCTCTTTCACAAGCCGCCCAGTCGTCCCCGTACAAATCAAATTATGCACAGCAAGGAACTCCGCATTCCACCCCGCCCAATCCATCAAATCCGCCTTGCAATTGTCATGCGCAATCAACGCAATGTTTTTCATCCTCATAGAAACCTCCTACCAATATTAAGCAATATTCATGCCAAAAAAAGGGCGAAGCCAAATGTCCATACCAGACAAAGAAATACCACCACAAAGCCTTTTCCCATTAAGAAAAAAGATTCGACAATGTACGGAGTCCTACAGAAATGAAAGAGAAAGTCCGAGATAGGAAAAAAGAACCTGCCTCAAAAAACATATAATACTCAAAGTTTTAATGTTCACAAAGAGTTTTTCCTGGAAGTATATAAATCGAAATAATCATGCCTAAGCTTTTTTGTATGACAAAATCCAGCCCCACCACCACGGCGTCATCGCAGGCCTTCTGCACCGACTAACCAGTCAGGAGAATTTTCTACCAATTTTTCACAATTGGTAGAAACTCTCTCTTTATTAAAATAAATACAGAGATACAATCTCGCACCATTCAAAAAACATATTTGACTGCCTCCAAAATTACTTGTACTATTAGAGCAGGAAAACTAAAAGACACCCTTGTGACATAAAAATGATATTTAATTGATTTACATACAAACTGACGAAAGAGGGAACACCTGCCATCAAAAATATCTGGAGGTCAAAATGTCCGAAGCTATAAAAAAATTTAAATTTAAAAAAAAAGATGAATTCGAGTTTGAAATCTTCACTTTAAAATCTTTATTCGATAGGAAACTTGATCACCTCCTTTTCAAACCCCACCGTGCGAATTTCTATCATCTCATTCTATTCACAAAAGGAGAAGGGAGACACATAATAGATTTTAAAAAATACAATTATCAGACCAAAACATTAATGGCAGTAGCCGAAAACCAGGTGCAACAATTTGAATATAGTAAAGATTCAGATGGCATTGTTATGATTTTTACTAATCATTTTTTCTACAAAGACGAATCCGACAAAAGAATATTACAAGCATTTCGAATTTTTGATTATGCCTTGCAATCCCCTCTTATATCACTTAATGAAAATGAATTCAAATTCATTTTCGAATTGTTCAATACAATAAATGAAGAATGGAAATTAAAAGAACCAAATTATCTGACCGAGGAAATAATTCGCAGTCTTCTTCGTGTTATACTTTTAAAAGCAGAAAAATTAAAACAAACTGAAGTCTCTCCTACTTCTTTATCATTGTATAACGACTTCAATCTTTTTAGGGAGCAAGTTGAAAAAGATTTTTCGAGGACTCGGAATGTAAAAGACTATGCTTTTGAGTTATTAATGAGCACAAAAAAACTAAACAATCTTACACAAAATGTCATTGGAAAAACTGCTAAGGAATTCATTGACAACAGAGTTATTCTAGAAATAAAACGGTTACTAGCACATACCAACCTCTCAGTTCAAGAAATCTCGTACCAAGTCGGATTTGATGAACCTACAAATTTTATAAAATTTTTCAAGAAATATACAGAACTCACTCCAGCTTCCTTCAGAAAGTATGAACAAAAATAAAAAAGACTAGTCCTACATTCACCATTAATAACCTCTGATCAACCGTTACAGAATATAATTTATGCAATATAGTTTTATTATCAAATTAAATTTTGAAGGAGAATACAATAATGGAAAATTCTAAAGAGATCGTAAAAGCATTCTATACAGACTGCTTAACAGTAAATGAGAAGGCAGATCCTGCTACTGTAATGGAAAAAATCTTTGCGAACGACTTTCAGTCTATTAACGCAAAAGAAACAAAAGACAAAGCTACAATATCAGAACAGATAATGTTTTTCTGGAAACTAATTCCAGATCTAAAGTGGGTTCCAGAAGAGATACTACAAGATGGAAATAGAATTATTGTCAGATCAACTGCCACAGGTTCACCCAAAGGTAATTTCATGGGAATGATTCTAGATGGATCTAAATCCTTTAAAATAATGTCAATAGATATCCATACCGTTGAGAATGAACAAATAAAAAAAACCTATCATCAGGAAGAGTGGACAACTGCTATTGCCCAACTAAAAGGTTAAAAAACAAATCATTCCAGGCGAAATCTTCATTCTGTGAAATTAAGCCTGGAATATTGCTAAAAACAACCACAGATTGACAAGAATGAATAAACACTGCTTCTCCCAAAAAAGAAGTAATCAGATGCTTTTATAATACAATTTTCCCAGTTTTTGCAAAAAAAGTATACACCATCAGCTTTGAGAACAAAGCTCATGCAAAAAGCACTGTTCTTCTCGTCATATCTTTTACAACTATAGAGATCAGCTTATTATCTTCATCAAGATGTTATTAAAACCTTCAGGCTGATCTAGATTTGCTACATGACCGGCACCATTAATTTCTACAATTGAGACATTGCCAGACTTACTTAAAAATGAAACATTTTTTTTTATTTCCTTGTTAATTCCTTTATCAAAAGGCGCCTTTATAATGAAGAGAGGAGTTTTCGACTCTTCGATTATTTTTAGATAATCATAATTTCCCAGCATAACATGAGACTCTATAATAGCTTGAGGTTCTGCCTGAATCATAATCCGCTTCATAGCTTCCTGAACATCTTTTTTCTTTGAAACACTTTTGGAGGCAAAGGCAACATATGATTCAAATCCCATCATTTTTATCATTGCATTGTCCATGAACCGAATAAAAGAAAGAAAAAATTTTGATAAACGAAGCTTTGGCGTTGTACCAAAAGAGACTAAAGAACGAATAACTGACTTGTCCTGCTTTATCACTTCATATCCAACTACACCACCCATTGAACATCCTACCCATATACAGGTGTTTATGTTAAGTTTTTTCAACAATTTTATGGCAACATCGCCATATGACTCTAACGAATATGATTCAGGGGGATGTCCAACTGACGAATTACCATGTCCTTGCAAAGAAAATGCCAACACTTGGTATTTTTCTTTAAAATATATGAGTTGATCTGTCCACTGACCTACTGAGGCACCAAGCCCGTGAGCAAAGACAAGAGTCATATTCTTAGGATTTCCTTCTAAAATGTATTCAATTGAATACTGGTCTATTTTTACTATATTCATTTTACCCTCCCTATGTGGTTTGATTTTTTTTGATAAAATTAAAATGTTCCTTTAATCCATTAAGGTATTTCTCCTTCAATACAGAATTATATTTTTTGTCATAAGATATAAACTCTTCATTATATCCTTTGATAATATAAGTTATGTGTTTTTGAAAAAAAATAATTTCATCCTTAGTTCCAACCCATTCAATCTTCTTATAAATCCCCTCAAGATAAGAAGAACTAGCCTTAAGAAGTTTTTCTCTTATTCCCCCAAGCTTTGGATTATCAAGATCTCTGATCATAACAGAGAAAAACTGATGAAGGACAGGATACTTTATAAGAAAATCAAATTCCTTTCCTGCATAAGAGAGTAAAACATAATCCCACTGGTTAGAGTCAAGGACTAAATCTTGTAAAAACAAAACCAACTGATCTGTGACCTCATCTACCAAGTATGCATAAAGATCCTCCTTCGTAGAGAAATACTTAAAAAGACTCCCCTTTGCTATACCGAGAGTCTTTACAATTTCATTGGTTGAAGCTCTTTCAAAACCCTTTTCAGCAAATTCCTTCAGAGCAACATCACGAAATCTTTGTTTCTTTCCATCCTCAAGATTTTTAAAAACAAGGTTCATTCTTCCTCCTTTAGTGACCATGTGGTCACCCAATAAAGAAAAGATACTCCTTTTTATAATAATCGTCAATAGAATTTTCTTATTTTTTCCCCTGTTGTGCTAAATAAAAACCCATCATTATTTATTGACAAGATTTTTCCCACAAGTAATAATAAATCAAGGAGCTTTTATGGAAAAATCAAAACCACCCCAATTATACAAACAATATTTTATAGACAAAAACGATGAACGAAAAACCCTGTTTGAGAAACTAGTTAAACTTTTTCCAATAAAAAAAGGAATCTACCCCGGAAGCTTTGTCCACATAACACCCTCCTTCTTCATCCCAGAGATGACATACATCGACGCCGACAAAAGAATCTCAAAGTTTTTTGAAGAAACTACCCTTCTAAGCTACATCGAAGAGAACAAACATTACAAGGAGAGCCCATCAGTGCGCGGAATCCAAGCAGATTACTCAACCAACCTCCCAATCGAAAAAGCCTCATTCGACATAATGTTTTCATTCTACGCTGGATTCATATCACAATCATGCAAAAATTTCTTGAAAAAAAACGCCATCCTCGTCTGCAACAACAGCCACGGCGACGCAAGCCTTGCCGCAATCGATCCAGACTACAAACTCATAGGAGTGATAACATTCAATGACCAGGAGTACCAAATCTCCCAAGAAGAACTAACCTCCTTTTTCATAAAAAAAGATGGATCCAGTATAGATAAAGAAAAAGTAAAAAGAACAATGACAGGCGAAAAATTCACAAAAACCCCATACGCCTACATCTTCCAACGCTACTGAATATTTCAATAAATGACCATGATACAAAAATTTAACAAGGATAAAACCAATATGAACGTAATATTTCACACACTAACAGGAATAGCATTAGGCAGCGCATTAACATCCAGGGAAAAACCCACATCAATGACAAAAAAGATTGTAACTCCAATACTTGGATTTACCCTCGGAATAATCTCCCACGGACTGCTAGACGTACTTCCCCACACCTACCCATTAAAATCACATGTAGATATAATTTTTTCATTAGTAGCCTTCGCACTAACCCTTTTAATAGTAAAAAAAGAGACCATCCCACTCTTCACCTGCTGCTTCCTCGGTAGCATCTTCCCAGACATGATTGACCTAGGACCCGAAATGGCGAATCAATTCTTCAATTTAAAATTACCAACAATAAAAGC
This sequence comes from Spirochaetales bacterium, assembly GCA_016936615.1. Taxonomy (GTDB): domain Bacteria; phylum Spirochaetota; class Spirochaetia; order JAFGXN01; family JAFGXN01; genus JAFGXN01. The sequence goes on from JAFGXN010000048.1 coordinate 27,049, forward strand.
GAAAGTCTTCCCCTGGCACCTCCCCCAATACTCAGGCTCAATATACACCAAACCCAGCCCCATCTCAAACCTAGCACACACATTAATAATCATCCTCTCTACAATCACAATCTTCACAAACCTGACAAAGACAATACGATTCAAAAGACGAGCAGCAGAGACAGATGAAACCCCCTTCTAGGATAGAAAAAAATGGCATACATAGAAAATCTCTTAGGCTCAGGTTCACCTGTATAAGCAGTACATTTTTACATCAAAGAAGAACAAAAAGTAAGAAGATTAGTAAAAAATAACGAAAAGAAACTTGACACACGTTCACATTTACGCTAACATTTGTATCTCTACAGGAAAAACAACTAATAATACTGACTCATGGTTTTCAAAAGAAAACGATGAAAACACCACGGCGAGAAATAGAGCGAGCAGAATGCTACCGCCAAGATTATTTACGGAGGCAAATATGAGTGACGTAGAAAAATACATAAAAAAGAAAGAAACAGCTTCTCCCGGATTCAAGCAAAAAGTTAACGATGAAATTCTAAACCTTCGAATCGGAGAAGAAATAAGAAAAATGAGAACTGCAGAAGGAATGACACAAGAAGAACTTGCAAAAAAGATGTCTACAACTAAAAGTGCTATTTCTCGACTAGAAAATCACTCTGAAAGTGTTCGACTATCAACAATAGAGAAAGTAGCAGAAATCTTCAAAAAAAAGGTAATTATAAGTTTCAAATAATATAAACACCTCAGCTACTGAATAATCAATCAATAGTATTTGATCATCTCCTTTTTCCAAAAGAAAGCATATCATTTCTGAAATAAATTATGTATCTTTTATTAGAACTTTTTCACAATTGACTCAACAACTCATCACTGATATTATTATTAAAATAGCCCAAAGTCATAAAAAGAGGATCCCATGGAATACCAGATATTTAAAACATCAGAAGAATTTATCAAGACACAAAAAAAAGTAAACCTAGCAATGTATATTCTTTTCCCAATACTAATAATAATAGCTGGAGCAATACCGCTTATAATCTCTGGTGATATGAAAGAAAATTTTAAACTGTTCCTACTAATTATTGGAATTATGTTTGTAATTATAGAAATTATAACATTCATAATGTCAAAGATTGTCTTTAGAGCATTAGAAAACAATGAAATACTTCTCAGCGAACATGAAATAATAAGACAGAACAAAAAAGTCAAAGAAACAATCAAAATCAGCGATATCAATAAAATTTTTATAAGAGAAAACAGAAAAAACAAAATCCATTTTATCAGAATCTTTTTTGACAAAAAAAGCATCACCATTCAAGGGATAGAGAAAATTGAAGAATTTTGTGAATCCTTGGAAACTCTTACATCTTCAAATGAAGATAAGAAGGAAACAAAAAAGAAACCTTTCTTGATCGACCCACTTAGCCTCCCTTACAAGCTTTGTTTGTCATCTTTTATGTTTTTTTTCGGACTAGTTCCAGCACTTACTTTTCTGGCTCTTGGAAATGATAAAGGTTTCCAAATATTTGTTTCCATGACTATTATCACAGGAGGAGGAAATTTTCTTCTTACCAGACCTCTTTCAACAAACTCAGGAAAAGTCTTCTCGAAGTTTGAAACAATTATGGGAATTTTTCTGATAATAATAGGACTAGCAAATATAATAATTTAAATTTTTTTATAGCAGTATGAACAAATAGTCGAAGCTTAATAAAAACATCTTCAAGAATTTCCCAGCCGAACTCCACTCATAACCTCACAAATTGCTTCTCCCTGTTTTTTCTAATAAAATTAAATCAAAACCACTCCGGAAAAACCAGCAGAGAAGCTGGAAAAAAGAGGTAACCATGAAAAGAGAAATCCAACAACAGACAAAAGGCTACAGAACACAAGATGGCGCAGGAGTCAGCCTCGTGCGAGTACTCGGTCCCCGAACAGTTCAGGAATATGACCCCATATTAATGCTCGACTCCTTCGACAGCACGAATCCAGCCGACTACACCGCAGGCTTCCCCCTACATCCGCACCGAGGAATAGAAACAATCAGCTACGTCTACCAGGGTAAAATGTCGCATAAAGACAGCCTCGGCAATGAAGACACAATCAGCGACGGCGAAATACAATGGATGACAGCCGGCTCAGGAATCCTCCACGAAGAAAACCTCCCGGCAAGCAAACGCCTGCTCGGCGTCCAGCTCTGGCTCAACCTCCCCGCAAAAGACAAAATGGCACAGCCAGTCTACAAAAGCATCAAAAGCCATGAAATTCCAGAAATCACCCTCGACATCGGAAAAATAAGAATCCTCGCCGGCAGTTTCAACGGAACAAAAGGCTACACAAGCAAATACCTGCCACTCGACTACTACGACATACACCTCAACCCTGCCGAATCAATCACAATCGACACCGACCGCAACCGCTCCGTCATGCTATTCACCCTCAGCGGTCAGGCATACATAGCAGACCAGCTGATAAGTGAAAAAACCGCAGTCAAACTAACATCAGGCGACACCATCGAGATAAAAGCCGCAGACACCCCCGCTCAAATATTATTCATCAGCTCCACATTTCTAGGCGAGCCAGTAGCCTGGGGCGGCCCAATCGTAATGAACACCCAGCAGGAACTCGACAAAGCCTTCGACGACCTCGACAAAGGCACCTTCCTGAAAAGCAAAATCAGCTACTGACAGGTAGAAATGTTTTTGAAGAAGAAAAAATTCGCAGACACTTTGACGAAGCAAGATCTGATAAATTATTCCTCAACCTTTGCAAGAACAAATGCACGGAGAACTTCCAAATCGTCTATAGCTTTACGCATATCGGCATCATTGATTTCATATGGATAAGGGTAACGAATTTCTACTGAATAATCAGTCAAATCGATGCATCTCTGTTTTAGTTTTTCAAATTCAGAATCAATCTCTGTGCATTTTTTAAGAATTTCAACTAAATCATGAGTCTTTTTTATCTCGCCAGAATTTTTCACGATAAATGATTTCAACAACTTTTCTGCAGACTGCTGACAATGAAAACAAACAATTTCTAATAATGGCTTATGAGCTTGTGCAAGTAAAATTGCAGCATCGTAATCATCTTGAGCAACATCAATCCATCGCAAAAATTCTTCATCCCTACTCATAAATAGAAACTCCATTTTCTTCAATTTCTTTTTCAATACTGCTCAAACTGCTAGACCGCTCATAAAACTCATCAAAAGAATAGACCAGTAAATCAAGAGGAATTGAGACAAAATCATACAACTCTCGCCTTATTTTACGCAGTAAATCAATCTTTCTAATATCACTATCTGTCAAAATACAAAGATCCAAATCACTATCTGCGGTTGCGGTTCCGTCCGAATATGAACCAAACAAAATAACTTTTTTTACATCCGAATTCATAGAGAGAATCTGGCGAATTTTCAACAAGACACCCTGAATATTTTCCAAAAAAGTACCCTCATATTTAATATAACACATTTTCCAAATAAAATTTCATATTTTTTCATTTCCTCATCATTTTCCTGCATCTCTGAAATCTAGCTGACAAACGCAGGAAAATATGCCACAATAAAAAAAGTTCTAATAATTTAAAAATCCATGGAGCACAAAACGAATGAAACGAAAAATAATCCTAATTCTATTACTCAGCTGTATCTTTTCTCTGAACGCAAACATTAAGGAACATGAAGTTCAAGATAAATTGTATTCCTTTAATGGGACGCTTAAAATTGTTTCTTCTGAATTTATGGGATTTGGAGGGGAAAGCACATCCTATTATTCTAATGGACAGCTCCTGAGTCAATTTTATTATAAAGGATTGTATGATCCAGAGAACAACTCTGGTGCTCTCATTTATAGCGGAAAAAGTAATAAGGTTTATGAAATAGATAATTGGTGCTATATATATAGAGACTATTTAATAACAAAAACTCGCATTCAAGAGGAAGATCTCTATTTTTTTAAGTTATTGAAAGAAATAGATGGAGAACTTAAAGTAGTAGATCATTTGTATACAAAGAATTTTAATCTTCTGATGAGCGATTCTTTCATTAATGTTTATTCAAATGAAGGCCTTTATGTTTTTTATTCAATCGAAGCAGATAAGTTTAAAAAATTACATAAATTATATTTAGGAATAGAAAACTACAGGTGGGATGGCTTTTTTTCAAAAAATGGAAAATATGTCTTTTACGACACTGAGGGAATATATATAAATCTTATTACAGGTCAAAAATTTTCACTTCCCTTGCCTTCTGGAAAATATTCTGCCACTTTGTGTTGCCTACGTGAAACAAAAGCGCTATTTAATAGTACTAACTTTAACTCATTTTTTACATTTAACATTGAAACAGGCCTTACATACGACATAGAAAGCCCAGATGTAGAACTAATAAGGTTCTATGAAGATAATAACCCTTTTTTCTACAGTGTCGCTGGAGAATCTATTAGTCTATATAAATTCAACTTTGAATCTAGCAAGTTTGACCTTATTGTAACATTTAAATCGCATTTTAATGAGGAAGAAGTTGATCGGATAAGTCTCAGAGAAGTTCAAGAGCACAATGGGAAAATTTATATCTCAACCTTTGGCGAGGGCTACATCTATGATATAAAGCAGAAGAAACTTACAGATAAATTTGTTTCAAATCTTAAATACGGGTTAAATGTAAATTACATCAAGTTCAGGATTGTTGGAGATGATATTTTAGTCTTCTCTGATGGGAAGATGCTGGAATAGAATTATGAAAAAAACCCCAAATTATAAAAATAATTTTACAGCCATAACAGAAAGAACAAAAACAAAAAAGCCTTGGCTTGTTCTTTTTTCCACGCTAACAATTTTCTCATTATCGTATGCAAATCAAAAGGAATATATTGTTGGCAACAGTGTTTATTTGTTTACAGATAATGGGTTAGAACAGATTTATTATTCTTCGTCAATAGAATTTAATGAGCCGAGATGGCGAAGCCAAGGGTGGTTTCTTCAAAATATAAATGATTATAAAATTTTCTCTGATGGTAGACCTGTTGTAAATTTGTATAACAGCCACACAAATAAAATTATTGAAACCGAAGGTGATTTTTTCATTGTAAATAAAAAAAACTTGTTAAAAATTTATCCTCAAGAATCGAATGACAATGTCTTGCAAAAAATTCAACTTGTAAAAATTGAAGGACAAAATTTCAAAGTGATAGATGAAATTCTATTTTCTGAAGCAACCTTGAGAGTCTACGATAATATTTTCATAATTAATGAGGATGAAAATAAAGAAGTTATCAAAATATACACAGTTGACAATGATAAAATAAAATTATTGAAAGAAACTAGAACAAAAGAAGAGATAAACTTACCAGAGTGGTCCTTCCTCATTGATAACAGGTATTTAGCTGAATACTATGGAAGCTATTATTTAGATATTTTTACAGGAGAAAAGTCGTACATTAAAGTAGAAGGACAGTTTGGTATACGTTATTGCGAGGGGTCAAAGATTTTTGCATATTTACACACGCCTTCAGATAAAACTAATAAACCGCAATATTTTATCTTTGATATTAAAACTCAAGAAATAATCTTTGTAAACATTTCAGAATTCTACGGGAGTCCTTTAGCTCGAGATAACCAAGGAGCACGATATTTCAGAAACAATAATCATGATAGTTATCCCCTTTACAAATTCGATTTTGAATCAAAGAAGTTCAAATTTATCGTCGATGGATTTGATTCTGAAATATCCGGAGTTCAGGAGTACAAAAATAAGCTGTTAATTGCAACACAAAAAAAGGCATATATCTACGATCTGGAAAAAAAACAGATAACAGGAAAATTTTCTATTTCTTCAGAAATTATTTCTCACACAATTGTTTTTACTGTTGTTGGAGATGATCTGCTAGTCTATACTCAGGAGATTTTTTATAGGTAATTCCTGTTGACCGAATCAAAATTCGCAAATAGAATAAATTAATAGGGTGAGGGAAAAATGACAGACGATCAACCCCCAATTGTTTTTGAAAACCAGACAATTCGCAGACACTTTGACGAATCTGAAGAGAAATGGTATTTCTCCGTTATCGACGTAGTAGCAATACTAACAGGAAGCGTTAATCCTCGCGATTATTGGTTTAAGATGAAAATCCGCGTTAGTAATGACGATGGAATTCAACTGTCGACAATTTGTCGACAGTTGAAAATGAAAGCCCCAGATGGGAAAATGCGAGAGACCGACTGCGCCGATGTAGAATCCCTTCTGAGAATAATCCAATCTATTCCGTCGCCAAAGGCAGAACCCCTCAAGCAATGGCTTGCAAAAATTGGCTATGAAAGAATACAGGACATAAGCGACCCCTCCCTTTCTCTTGACCGCGCTAGAGAATTCTGGAAAAAACACGGCAGAAGTGAAAAATGGATTCAACAGAGAATGATGGGGCAGGAAACTCGCAACAAACTGACCGATTACTGGAAAGACCATGAAATCACAAAAGAAAACGAATTTGCAATTTTAACAAATATAATTCACCAGGAGTGGAGTGACATTTCTGTTAAAGATCACAAAGAAATCAAAGGCCTCAAGACCCAAAACCTACGAGATCACATGAGCGAGGCAGAACTAATATTCACAGCCTTAGCCGAACTATCAACCCGACAGATCGCAGAAAGCGAAAATGCTACAGGAATGACAGAAAATGCAGAAGCAGGAAGAACAGGTGGCAAGATTGCAAAAAAAGCCCGTTTAGAGCTCGAAGAAAAAACAGGAAAAAATGTAGTAACCGGTGAAAACTTTTTACCACCAAATAAAAATGTGAAACAAATCATCGACACAGACAAGGAAAAATAATGAAAGCGAATAAAATCGGTATCACAGCTCTAACAATTGTAAACATAATCTGGTTAAGCTTCTCTGTCTTTATGATAACAGAGCAACCCGTTGCAGGATTAATTATGCTAATCCCATTAGGTATCAGTCTGATAACTTTTTTTATAATCAAAGTTGTCAAAAAAAAGACAACATTCAAAGCGTTGAAATATGCAAACCTGGCATTCTTTATCCCCGCAGGTATAATTTCTATAATTTTATCATGGTACATAAACTCACTTCCTCAATCAACAATCGGATTTGTTATAGATCTTTCTAAAACTGGAAAATATATAGAAGAAAAACCCACCAGGAATATCATTGAAGAATCAAACGAAAAAGAGAAAAGGACTTTTCATGATATCCAGAAATAAATGCAAAAAATTTATGTTCAAAGCCGCTAAACAATTAGGATTTATTGATTCTCCAGTTTCTGTACAATGGATCTCAACACACTCCTGCAATTTTTCATGCGAGCATTGCATGGTAAATGCCGGAAAACCACTGGAAAACGAGCTGCAAACAGACGAAATAAAAAAAGCAATCGATGATATGGTAGAACTAGGTGTAAAATACTTTGCAGTTGCAGGAGGCGAACCTCTTCTACGAAAAGATATCTTTGAAGTTCTATCCTATGCAAAAAGAAAAGGACTCAGAATATCGTTATCAACAAACTGCTCTCTTATACATCTGCACAAGGCAGAAATTGAAAATCTAAAATTAGATGCTATTATGGTCAGCTTAGACGGATTAAAAAATAATCACCAAAGAATTCGAGGGGAAAATAATAATTTCGAAGAAGTCATAGAATCCATAAAATTTTTCAAAAAAATAAAAATCAAAAAAATCGCTGTCAGCACAATAGTTTACAAGTCAAACCTTGAAGAACTGGAAGAAATACGAGATGTAATTTTTCCTTTAGGATGTAACCACTGGTATATAAATCTTCCGAGACCTGAAGGCAGAGCAAAAACCAAAGAGTGGCTCTTTCCAAACCCAATACAAATCATAAACCTCTTCAAATTCATCGAAGAAAACAGAAATAAATATAAAATCGATATATGCTCCGAAGCTGGATACCTCGGAAAATGGAACAATATACTCAGAAATAACTCGTTCTTCTGCAGTTGCGGCTTAATCTCCTGCGCAATCATGGCAAATGGAGACATAATGGCCTGCCCAATCTTCGATGAAAACCCCTACAAAGAAGGAACCCTCCGCGATAAATCCTTCAAAGAAATCTGGACAGCCGGCATGAAAAAATTTCAATCCATACCCCTCAGTTCAGATTGCAAAACCTGCATCCACAACCCCAATTGCCTCGGCGGCTGCAAAGTAATGCAAGCCCTGAAAGCCCCCTGCCTAAAAGAAGCATGGGAAAATAACTTTCAGGGTTGAACATGCGCACCAAATTATTTTACAATCTTAAAGTTAAGTTTATTAGTCTTTGCCCACTTATAACCATATGAACTTCTGTAAACAAGAAACTCAGTTAGGCCATCACAATTTAAGAATGCACGATCGCCAATGCTTTTCACGCTTTTCGGAATCTTAAAAGAAACAAGACTTTTACAACCTCTAAAAGAATCATTACCGATTCTGGTCACCTTATTTGGAAGCGTTATAGACTTCAAGCCGACACAGTTATAAAAAGCAGTATCTCCAATATGAGTAACATTCTCAGAAAAAGAAATCTCCTCTAAACTTTTACAATTTGAAAAAGCTGCATTTCCAACTTGCACAACACTATCTGGCATTGAAAAAGACAAAATATCTTTGTTCAAAACACTGCATAAAATACTCATATCTTTTGAAAAAAGAATTTCGTCCACAATTATGTACTTCTCGTTTTTACTATCAATTTTAATAGCTCTGCTAGGAACACCACTAAAAGCCGACTCCCCGATAAAAGTCACGCTTGCAGGTACAAGAAGCTCTCCCAGCCTCTTGCAACCGTCAAATGCGGCCTGTCCAATTTGAGTTAAACCCTCAGGAAGACTAATCGATTCAAGATTCTCACAACCAGCAAAAGACCATTCACCTAGCGCACTTACCGTCGACGGAACATCGAAAGAAGAGACAGACCTGTCTAAAACACTATGTAAAAAAGTCATATCCTTTGAAAATAAAACACCATCTTCCATAATGTAATAAGAATTATCGTCATCAAAATCTATTGCAACAGCATCAACTCCAGAAAAAGCAGTATACCCAATTTTTGAAACCCCCTTTGGAATATTAATACAAGATAAATTCTCACACTTATGAAAAGCTCCCCCCTCGATAGATAAAAGACTCTTTGGCAAATATACCTCTCGCAGATTCGAGCAATTTGAAAAAGCAAGACTTCCAATAGAAACAACCCCATCAGGAAAAATTACTTTCTCTATGTTCTTATTATTATAAAATGCCATAAACCCGATATGAGTCACCCCATCTGGAATCTCAACCTCACAGTCATCTCCAAGATATTCCTTAAGAACAACCTCAGACGAATTCCAGGAAATTTTGAAATCCCCATCAGCAAACGCAGCCACCACAATCAAACTAAATACAAACATAACAAATATCTTTTTCATAAAACCTCTCTTTTTTTTGCTAAATAGTACACCACAACAATAAAAAAAACAATCATTTAACAAAACACTCTGAATAAATCAAAAATCTTCTATTATAATTACAGTTTCCCATTCTGACCAGTCAGTCAGAAAAAAAAGATAAAAACTGTTGACCTGATCTAAATTTACAAATAAGATTATAGTAAAGAGAATTTTGCTACATAAACGACAAAAAAAGGAAAAAAATGAAAGAGTTTGAAGATGAACAAAGGAAAATTGTTGAGAAATATTATGAAATTCAGGATTCTTTAACAGATGACAATGTCGAAGAAATAATTGAAGAACTTAAGACGCTGAAAAAAGAAGATCCATACTTCTTAGATTCTTATCTTTTGATAGCAGAATTGCTTAAATATTCAAATAAGTACAAACAAGCAGAGAAACAAATTGACGATGCATACGAAAAAGCTCTCGAACTAGTTACTGATCCATCAGGAATATGGCCAGACAGACTTGAGTGGGGTTGGCTAGAAAATCGACATATTATCAGAACCTTCGTAAACATGGGACTTAAATACTGGCAGGAGACAAAAACCCTCGAGGCCTATGCACTTTTTAGCAAATTATTGGAGACTAACCCAAATGACAATCCCGGCGTTCGCTACTATATGGTTGCAATCTTGGAAAACTTATCAAAAAACGAATTTTATGCCCGCTTTGAAAATGAAAATGGAAAGAACGAAGACATAGAGAAATGGTTCCAAAAAGGATTAAAAAACCACAAAAAAGTTTTTAGCCAGTGGTTGAAAGAGATCTAAAAAACAAGCAATCTTCAGTTACTCTAAATTTTCGAAGAACTACCGCTAAACAAGCTACTCCTGAACAGGCAGTCAGGATACTACCACTCCAACCGCTCCCGCAAATCAGCAGGCTTGCAGAAGAAAAAACTTCTGTATTTCTTTAAATATGATATAATAAATGAAAAAGGCGAAAAATAAGAACCTAGGTAAGGAGACACAATGAAAAAAAGAAATCTATTTATCATTTTCATTCTTATCATAATAAATATATCTGCTCAAGAAGTATATCTTTCTGATGGAGAATCATTCGATGTAAGATTTTCTACTCCGAAAGAATTTGAAATTGAATCGACACTAGAAGGTGCAGGATTTGCAAGTCTAATTAATTTTGAAAAAAAAATTCTTTTCACAGTTTATGCTTATTGTGGCGTATTTTATTCAAATGTTTACAAAAACCATGCCGAATCCCTAGGAAAAGATAAAAACAACACACCAATAAATCTAGAAGGAATAATAATTCCTATTGAAAATATTTGGGCATACTTAATTCCTGTTGGAAATGATGAATTCAAAATATACATATATCTCGATACACCAACAGTTTCAAAAATAAACATATATACAAACGCAATAAAAAATTTTCAAAAAGAATATACGATTAAAAAACTTACGGAGCTAATAAACACAATAGCCGCAAATAATGCAAAACCATAAATCTTTTAAGCCTTAAACACTCCCCATATTAAATCCTTTCACCACTTCAAGCCTTCGCGTGAAATCCCAAACGGCAACCACACCCTAAACACAGCTCCACCGCCGCGAGCATTCTCAGCTGCGATCCGGCCTCCGACCTCCTCGACAATGCCGGCTGCAACCGCCAGCCCGAGGCCGCAATGGCCTGCAGCATCACCCGAGCCTCTCCGTGTGGTGAAGAACCGGTCAAAAATCCGCGGAAGATCTTCCGCCCGTATTCCTTTCCCGAAATCAGCGACCTCGATGCAGGCAAACCCACCCGACTCACTCAGCTTCACGGCGACACCCCGGTGCGCATCAGTAAAGCCGGCTGCGTTCTCTAGCAGATTCTCGACAATCTGCTCAAACCGCTGCTGCGGCATGCGCACACATAATCCCCGCTTTTCAATAGTCAACAAGAAAGGCATCTCCCCCCACTTCAGCTTGAACCACGATTCTGTGCGCACAAGCTCCTGTGCAAGATCCAGCTGCACCCACTCTTCACTCATCATCCCCGATCCAATCGACGTGAGATCACGAAGCCGTGAAATCAGATACTCCATGCGCACAACCTCACGTGCAATATGATCAGAAAATCTCTTCTCCTCTGTGCACACAGACTCAGAAAGAATCTCATTTGCAGCCCGAATCGACGCAAGCGGATTTTTCAACTCGTGCGCAGTATCTGCACTGAAAGCCTTAAGCTCTTCCATACTCGTGCGCACCTTGTCCGACATCACATTCAGATGCTGCGCCAAATCACGAATCTCATCATGAATCCACGGCAAATCAAAATTCCCCACAGGAATACCACTTTTATTCAGGATACCTGAGGACTGCTTTTTCAGCTTACGAATCGGCCGCGAGATAGTTTGTGAAACAATAACACTGATAATTACTGCAACAAGCAATGTATATAGAAAGATTTTGAACAAATCGAAGCGAATCTGATATAAATTTTGCATAATTCGAGCCGTTGACTGCGAAACAAGGACAACACCAGCAACATTTCCACCAGAATAAATTGGATATGCAGAAGAAAGAATCACCGCATTCTGCGACGAAGAAATAACCGTAGACGACCCATATCGCCCTTCAAGCGCAGTTCTCACATCGCGACGAGCCAGCAATTCCTGAGAACTCTCCTTTTTTGCCTCAATCTCTTGGGCCTCTGGCTTTTTAAACATATTTATCACACGGAAAGGTAACCGCCCCAGCCTATATAAAAAAGAGTTATTTACTCTCTTCTGCTCATCAACCTCGTTAGTACCACTGTGCGCACCACTCACATCATATGCACTTCGCCCAGCTTCACTCAGAACCTCTGCTGTGCGCACAACCTCCACAACAGACGAATCAGCCAGCACTCCACCCTCACGCAAAACAATCCTTATACGCGAGAAATGCTTACGCTCCATCGTGCGCACAAGCTTATCCGCCCCGGATAAATTATCCGTAAGCGCAGCTGCAGCAACAATCGCCTGCTGCGAAAGACTATCCTCTAGTGCGCTCAAAAGCTGCTTCTCATACGTATCCAGATAAAGCATTACTGCAATCGGAAAGAATACCAGCAGCACATTAAAAATTAAAATGCGAATCCCAATCCGGTTTAAAAATCTTTTTTCCATCTATAACCTACACCATAGACTGCCTCAATCGGCTGGAAACCCGGCGCGACCTGCTCAATCTTTTTCCTGATTCTCTTAATATGACAATCAATTGCCCTGTCATTCAAGTAAAAATTTTCATTATAAACCTCAAAGATCAGCTGCTCACGTTCCTTAACCACACCTGGACGCTTAATCAATGACTCAATAATCCGAAACTCAGTCAAACTGAAAGTTGCAAGTTCTCCATCAATCCAGACAAACATCTGCTGCGCATCAATCGCAACACGCCCCACCTCAAGTCTCGGCAGACTCTCGTGCGCACCAACATAGCTACTTCGTCTAAGCAGTGCACGCACACGTGCAACCATCTCCTTCAATGAAAAAGGTTTGCAAAGATAATCATCCGCTCCGAGCTCAAGCCCTAGCACACGGTCAAACTCCTCATCCTTCGACGAAATAAACATCACCGGCACAGTAGCGCACAAACTACGCACCCGTGCGCACAGCTGCAAACCATCCAGACCCGGCATCAGAATATCCAATAGAATCAGATCCGGCATTTTTTTTTCAATATATGAAAAAGCATCAAGCCCGTCACCATACTCGACAACCTGATACCCCTCCTTGCGCAGAACATAGACCATACTCTCACGAAGCCCCGCCTCATCTTCCGCAATCAATATACATTTCTCTTCCATACACGAATCTTACCACACAAACCCGCCCCCCACAAGAGCCACCCCACAATTGACACAAAATTGACACAATTGCGCCACGGGATAGACATATTCACAGGTTAGGATTAACACATCAAAAGGAGATTTTTATGACAATAAAAAATTTAAAACTTAACCAGGGTTTTGGCATCAAGATTGCTGGAATCCTCATCATCACAATGCTCTCTCTTCTACCACTGAAAATGATTCGTCAGATTACAGACGAAAGAGAATCATCAAACCAACAAGTAGAAAACGAACTTGTTCACCAATTTGGAGGAGAACAAACAATCGGATGTATCACAATCGGAGTTCCAACTCTTTTTCTTGTAAAATATGAGAAAGATTCAGAGACAAAATACAGAGAAGAATGGGGAACAATCTGGACAACACCGGAAAAGGCTTCAATCAGCGGGAATCTTGCTGTCGAAGAACGCAACAGAGGAATCTACAAAATCCCCACATACAAGGGCAACTTTTCAATCATTGGAACATTTGCTATTCCTGAAAATTTCACAATGCCTGGAAGTTCAATAATAAAGACAGACCTCTCGAAGGCATTTTTATCACTGGAAATTCCAACTTCGATGGCGCTGTTATCAACACCAGAGATAGATTTGAATAGTAAAAAGTTTAAATTAGAAAAAACAAATATCGGTCCTGGCATTCTTGATACAAAGTTTGCAACACGAGGAAGCCTTAATCTTTCAAAAGAAAACAGTTTTTCTGTAACACTAAATGTTACAGGTGCAAGAAAAATCAATTTTTTACCTCTAGCAGGTGAGACAGAAGTGAATCTGATATCTAACTGGCAATCACCCTCTTATCAAGGCTCGACGCTTCCTGTGAAACATAATTTTGGAAAAGATGGGTTTTCTGCTAACTGGACATTTCCTGGCGTAAAAAGAGACTTCACAGAGACATGGACAAACTATGACAGAAGTAATGTCTTGTCGATAAGCTCATCAGATTTCGGTGTAAGAATAATGCAGCCAGTCAACCTCTATAAAAAGACAGAACGCTCACTAAAATACGGAATTCTTTTTATCCTTATACCTTTCCTTTCTCTTCTGATCTTTGAATTGCTCCTCGGATTAAAAATCCATCCGATACAGTACCTTTTTGTTGCTGCATCCAACACAGTATTCTATCTTCTGCTGCTATCTCTCTCTGAGCATATACCATTCTGGCTCTCATACATTCTTGCAGGAGCTTCAGTAACATCACTGCTGATATTCTACCTCACAGCAGTTCTTAAATCTGTAAAAAGGGCACTAATTATGATTCCAGAGCAGATCTCCCTCTACGGGCTACTTTATCTCTCTCTAGCCAGTGAAGACTACTCGCTACTTGTTGGAACACTCGGAATCTTTGCAATCCTCGCAATAATAATGACAATAACAAGAAAGATAAACTGGTACACAATCGGAAAAAAAGAAACTACCCTTGAAGAAGTGATAAGCTCTCCTGAAAAAAGAACTTTTCCTCAATAAATCACTTTCACGCGGCCGACCTGGCCGTCAGTGAGTCTGACCTTGATTCCGTGGGGATGGTGGCTGGAATTTGTGAGAAT
>JAFGXN010000049.1 GCA_016936615.1 Spirochaetales bacterium
CTCAGGTTGAAGTTGATCAAAGATTGAGTAAATGGCTAGAATAGTTTGGTCGGAGAACGCTGTTGTTTCTCTTGAAAAAATTGCAGAGTTTATTGAAAAAAATTCTATCTTTTATGCGAAGAAAACAGTTGAAGATATAAATAATTGTGTAAAAATTTTGAAGGATTATCCAAATTCTGGCAGGATCGTTCCATAGTATAATAATCCAAACATACGAGAGATTTTCTATAAGAGCTATAGAATTATTTACAAAATTCATGATGATTTTATTTATGTTTTAACAATTATAAGTGGATATCGGGTTTTGACTGAGATTACCTAAATCTCAGAATCAATCCTTACCCTAGCTAATCCGCGGCAAGGATTGGAGGGGCGGCTTTGCCGCGTCGGATGCTAGCATCCGACCGGAGGACGACTTGCTGGCAGTGTGTACACTGCCCACGCAAGTGGCTGAGCCTCCCTGCGACGAATACGTCGCCTCGTCGGTGGCTGAGGTATACCTCAGCTTGAGTACCTCATCCTGCCCGGAAAGCCTGGCTTCTGCGTTGTGTTTTTTGTTGAATTATACTGTCTGTAATTCACAACGCAGAATGGCTGCCCAAATTCTTAAACAAGAGCTATCACTAGCACCTACGATACGGCTGGAAATATCTCGAAGTTGAGCGGGTCGAAGAATGCGGCTTAAATTTATGTTACATTGAGACATTATCACTTTCGTTAGACACACTATTATTTCTCATTTATTATAGAGCTTTTCAATTTACCTTTTTTATGTTAAACTTATTAAAAATATTTTGAGGGTTTGTATGATTGATTTAGAGGTTGCTCTTAGTCTGATAGATGGTGTTGCGGTTGAGCTGGAGACTGAGGTTGTAGATATTGATAATTTGTGCGGGAGATTTCTTGTTGACGATCTGGTTAGTGATTATGATGCGCCTCCTTTTGACAAGTCTGCGATGGATGGAATTGCGATTGTTTCTACTGATAACTTTGTTGGGGCAAGACTTGCGTTGCTTGATGTGATTGCGGCTGGTGATGATAAGGTTGTCAAGGTTGGGGCTGGTAGCTGCACTGCCATTATGACTGGTGGGCGAATTCCTGATGGGGCTGATTTTGTTGTAAGGCGCGAGTTCTTGAAATATGATGGGGATTTTGTAGAGATTATTGAAAAAGAGAAATTCCACAATATTATTTTTTGTGGAGAAAATATAAAAAAGGGTGAGGTTCTGCTTCGTCGTGGATTGATTTCGCCTGCGGAAGTGGGGATAATTGCTTCAAATGGTAATGATAAGGCTACAGTTTATCGTCAGCTGAAGGTTGGAATTATCAATACTGGGTCGGAGATTGTTGAGCCAGGGCAAGAGTTGCTTGACGGGCAGATTTTCAATAGCACTGGGAGTCAGCTTCGTGCGCAAATTCGCAAATACTGGTCGATTCCTATCTACTACGGAATTGTTCGTGACACTAGGGAGGCCTTAGCTGAGGTTGTAGAACAGGCCTATGCTGAGTGTGATATAGTGATTCTAAGCGGTGGAGTCTCTCTTGGTGATTTTGATTATGTGCCTGAGGTTCTCAATGAGTTCGGAGTAAATAAAATTTTTCACCATGTGAGGATTAAGCCTGGTAAGCCTACATTCTTCGGCAAGAAGGAGGGGGTCTATTTCCTTGGGTTGCCTGGTAATCCAGTCTCTTCGTATATGATTTTTGAGATTTTTGCACTACCGATAATATTTCAGTCTTATTCAAAGGGAAAATTTACTCCACGCTCAATCTCTTTGCGATTATCTTCGGAGATTAAGAGGAAAAATACTCAGAGAACTGAATTTTTACCTGTAAAAATAGAAAATTCTGAGATTATTCCTATTGTCTATCATGGATCCTCCCATCTGAATGCATTGGAGAGATTCGATGGAATCGTTAAATTAGATGCTGGTGTCTCGATGCTTGAAGCTGGGGAGGTTGTTAATGTTAGATTCATATAATAGAAATATTTATTATTTGAGGCTCTCTTTGACGCAGCGATGTAATTTAAGTTGCATCTATTGTGATGGTTCAATTAGTGAGAATGATTTTTCAAAGCCAGAGTTATCACTTGATTCTATAAAAGATATTTTAAACGAAGCTGGAGCGCTTGGTTTTAAAAAACTAAGATTAACTGGTGGCGAGCCATTAGTCAGAGAAGATATTGTCGATATTGTGAAGGTTGCTGCAGAGAGTAAGATGTTTGAGCATATTGGGATTACTACAAATGGTGTCAACCTTGCAAAATATGCTGTAGATCTTAAAAATGCTGGGCTTTCATCTATAAATATCTCGCTTGATACACTTGACCGAGATGAGTTTAGGGCAATTACAAATGGGAATATTGATGATGTCCTTGCTGGAATTGAGGCAGTGAAAGATTTAGGGTTACCTATAAAGATAAATATGGTGATTTTTGAGACAAATTCTGAACAGGAAGTTGAATTGATGAAGGAATTTTGCGATAATAATAACCTAGTCTTGCAGAAGATTAGACATTTTAACTTATCAGAAAAAAAACACCACTCTCAGCAGTTTGATCGGCCCCCGCGCTGCTCAGCCTGTAACCGAATCAGGGTTCTTGCTGATGGGTCTGTTAGACCTTGTCTGCATAGTGAGTACTCTATCGATCCATCCAAAATCGGGATTAGAGCTGCTTTGATTGAGGCTATTTCGGCAAAGCCACTCGAGGGCGGAGCGCTTGCAGAGCATCAGATTGGGAAGATTGGTGGATAATTTTTTAGGGAGAATTTATGGGTTTTAAGAAGAGTTTTTTGAAAAACATATTGCTTGCTGATAATAAATATACCCAGGCAAGTGATGTCATTACTACAGTTTTAGTTTTTATTTTTTCGTTAGTCGTGTTGATTACTGGCAATCGATCTGTTGTTATTACAATTTTAGTATTTCTTGGTTTGAGATGGATTCTGAATATCTTTTTAATTAGGATTGAAGAGATCACAGATGAGGATAAGGTTGAAAAAAAGACAAATTTTTTAGGATTTGTTATATCTGCTACTATCGATTTTGTTTTAGGTCGTCTTAATGATTTTTTCTTTATTTTGTCGCTGATTTTGTGTTGTATCGGATTGTTAATCCATGATTATGGCATTATGATTGCATTAATACATCCGGCTTTAGCTTTTTTTCTTGCATTTCTTAACATATTGTCAAAGTATATCTATTTTATACTGGTTTACTCGAAAAAGGCCTATAACGGGCTTAGAGGAAATCAGGAAATTAAGAGCAACTAAGTAGAGTTGCTACTAATTTCCTGAAGATTAAAATCTGATTAAGAATAATCTCTTTTATTTTTTTAATGTTTTTTTAATTTAAACTTAATTTTATTTTCCCGCTATACCTAATTAGAATTGTCTATGGAGGTTTGTGTGAAAAAAATTATTTTATTTGTTTTTCTTATTTCTTCTTTTTTGTCATGTATTAATGAATATGGAGAAATTGTAAACGAGCAAGTTGATGATATTTTATATTCTGATTTGCCACCTGAATGGTCAAATGGTGAGAATAGATATTCAGCAACTTGGGAGTCTTTGGATACTCGAGAATGTCCTGAGTGGTTTGAGGATGCAAAATTGGGTTTATTTGTCCATTGGGGCATTTATTCTGTGCCTGCATGGTCACCTGTTGGAGTTTATGCTGAGTGGTATCAGCATTGGTTGGTTTATAAGTCAACTTGGGGACTGGGCATTGACTATGGTAATGCTGTAGGTGAATATCATACAAGGACTTATGGAGCTGATTTTTCTTATTACGATTTTGTTAATAATTTTACAGCTGAGAATTTTGATCCAAATGAGTGGGCTGAATTGTTTGAGGCTTCAGGCGCTAAGTATACAGCAATAACTTCAAAGCACCATGATGGATTTAGCCTTTGGGATGATGAAACTGCAAACAAGACATGGGGTTTTCCATGGAATGCAGTGACTGCAGGTCCTAAACGTGATCTTCTTGCTGATTTAAAATCTGCAATGAGCGGTACATCAGTAAAATTTGGATTGTATTATTCAATGTACGAGTGGTTCAACCCATTGTGGAAGAAAACTAACAAGAAACAATATGTTACGGAGCATATGCTTCCTCAGTTCAAGAACCTTTTTGTAAAGTATCAGCCTGAATTTATCTGGTCGGATGGTGACTGGCATCTGCCAAGTTCAAAGTGGTATAGTAAAGAGATCTTGAAGTGGATGTTTAACAACTCTCCTAACAGAGACACTCTTGTTGTAAATGATAGGTGGGGAACTGATGCAAATAAGAAGTATGGAGATTATTATACTTCTGAGTATGGTACAGGTTTGAAAGATTCTTCAAAGGCGTGGGAAGAGTGCCGTGGAATGGGTTTCTCTTTCGGATATAATCAGAATGAGAAGCTTGAAGATTACTCTACAGGGCCAAATTTAATTTTACTATTGTGTGATGTTGTTTCACGAGGTGGCAATTTACTTTTGAATATTGGACCAAAGGCTGATGGAACAATTCCTGAAATTATGCAGACAAGATTACGTGAGATGGGATCTTGGTTGTCAGCTTATGGTGAAGCAATTTATGGTACAAGGGCATGGAAGACTACTCACCAGTGGAGTGACGGAACTGTTCCTGAGTTTAACTCTGGAACAATGCTAACACGAAGTTACGATGTTGTTAAACTTACTGTTAATCCAGATCCTGGCATGGCAGTAAAAGAGTTGTATTTCACTCAAAAGGATGAGTATATATATGTAATTGTGACTAAGGGAAGTTCTTTTGATTTCACAATCAAAGATGTAGACTTTGCAGATAATATCAGCGTTTATAGTTTGAGCGCAGGAAAAGACGTAACATACCAACGAGATGGAAATTTCTTGAAGGTAAAAGCGATTCCGGTAGATAAATTTATTGGTTATCCAGCTGTTTATAGAATCAAAGGTATAAAATAATTCCCACAACATGGAGAGTTCTTCTCCATGTTTTTTTGTGAAAAAATTTATGTCCAGTGTTTTTTAGGTATAAAAAAACCGACTCTCAGAAGATAGTCGGTAACTCTTACACCCAAGAAGATTCGAACTTCTGACCCACGCCTTAGAAGGGCGTTGCTCTATCCAGCTGAGCTATGGGTGCAATAAAAAGTCGGGGTAGCAGGACTTGAACCTGCGATCTCCTGCTCCCAAAGCAGGCGCCTTAGCCACTAGGCTATACCCCGTTTACATTCTTAATATAACAGAAATGGAAATTTAGGTCAATATATTTTTAAAAAAAAGTTGGAAAAATCATAAAAATTCCAAAAGCTAAAATAACTAAAGCTCCAATTATCTCTACAATTGGATGGGCAATTGACACTAAAAGATTGTTTTTCCTTGTGAAATAATTCGCGAAGTAGTTGAATGTTTTTTTTGAGAGATCTGCTATACTTCCGAGAAGTGATATTGTCAGACCCATACCAATGGACATTGCCACTACAAGTAAAATCCCATACATGTAAGCATCATTTGTGATTGACATAATTAGTATCAGAGATGCTCCGGGGCATGGGATCGGTCCTGTGGTGAGGATTAGCAGTATTAGCTTCTTGCGGTTGAGGCTTTTATCTTGTGGCGCTGCTAGTGAAGGGTTCTTATGCTCTCTGATTTTTTTTATTAATTCTATGATAGCTAGAAGTAGCATGAATATTCCTAGAAGTGCAATTGATAGGTAACTGTAAAATTCCATCTTATTCGAGATCTTATCCACTGTCGTGCTTAGTGAGGCCTTAATTGTAAAATAGACTATAGATACAACTACTATCGCTCCGAGTGCGTGGAGGGTCGACATTGCAAATCCAGCAAGCCATGGTTCGTAGAGCTTAGATTTATTTGTCACAAAATAGGAGAACATCACAATCTTTCGATGTCCTGGCCCGATTGCATGTAGAATCCCATAAAGTAACGAGAGTAGGCAGCTAAATAGCAGAATTTTTGCATTTTTTTCATGCTTTATCTCTTTTATATAGTAAGCTATCTTTTCCCTGATTATTTTTTGAAATTCCTTTGATTTCTGCTGGAGCTTGCTCTCATTTTTAGTAATTTTCTGTGTATTTTCTGGACGATTCCCCTGCAGAAAAGGGTTTCCTTGCGCCTGTAAGTTAGTCACAGAGATAAATAGTAATATTATTAGAAAAAAAGTCTTATTTGATAATAATTTTAAGCCCATCTGGTGTTGTTACTCCTGTGTATGTTGCATTTTCTCGTGAAGAATTTACGACAGTATTGTCATATTCTATTTTCACTCCGATATTCTTAACAAAAGAAACATCATAAAGATTGGTGAATCCTCTCTTTTCAAAAGAGTTTTCATTTATAAATTTTATATCGCAGTAGAAAGTCTCGTCGAAGCAGGAGATAGTAATTGTTCCTTTTTTAGAGAATGAGTGTTCGAATGGGATGAAAAAAGAGTATGATAGCCGATTAGAATAATCAGATTCTTTTATTTTTTTACCATCTCTGGAGTTTTCGCTTAAAAATTTAAATGTCTCGCTTGATATAACCTTCTTCGATAGTAGAGATTCGTAGGTCTCATGTTTCACACTGAAGTTTGTCACTTCGGAGGGAAGAATAACTTTTCCATTTCTATTTATATATGTAAAAAAATTATAAAACTGAAGGTTTGCAAAAAATCCATCGTATACAAGCATCTGCTCATCTTTATCAAAGATCAGATTTTTGTTTTTATCGCATTCAAAAAAAACTTGAGTTGTGAACATCTCGTCCATAACCCAATAGACTTCAAAGCCGGTTATTCCCTTTTCATTTGCGACAACGCAGATTTTTACATCCATGAATGTGTGTGGATGGGAGTAAATGCTCATAATTGGTAAAAAAAGTAGGATAAATAGTAAAAAAAATCGTTGTTTCATGTTTTTTCCTTTAAATAAGTTATATACAGAATAATTTAGAAAGGTTTTCTTGTCAATTGCAGAAAAAGCTTATATGTAGTATATCTTTATTATGGAATATAGAGAAACTATAAATGAGATATTTGAAATATTAGATGCAGAGTATGAAAAAGAGATTGTTTTTCTTGAATATAATTCTCCCTTCGAGCTACTTATCGGGGTTGTCTTGAGTGCGAGAACAACAGATAGGCAGGTTAATATTGTTATTAAGCAGTTATTTGCACAATTTCCGACACCTGATGATTTAGCTAATTCAAATTACGATGAAGTTTGTAACATTATCCGTTCGGTAGGGTTTTTCAAGGTAAAGGCTAGGAATATAATAGATTTATCTAAGATGCTTGTATCTGAATTTGGTTCTACTGTGCCAGATACAATGGAAGATTTACTTAGATTGCCTGGTTGTGGAAGGAAGTCCGCGAATGTCATTCTAGGCACTTGTTATGGTAAGCCTGCCATAATTGTAGACACTCATTTTGGGCGGGTTTGCAGGCGACTCGGTTTGACAGATTCTGATGACCCGAAGAAGGTGGAGTTTGAGATTAAGGAGTTGTTAGATAAGCCGAAGCAGTACAGATTTTCCATGGTCGGGAATTTGCATGGCCGCGTAGTTTGTTATCCACGCAAGCCAGATTGCCAGAGGTGTAAACTCGCGGGGCTTTGTAGATTTTTTGCAGAAGAAAATTAAATGGTTGATTGATTTAGCTATGAGTGGTATTTTATTACTATATTAAAAAAGGATGATATATGGGCGATGAATTTGATAATGAGACTAAGTACTCTCTTTTTTCCTTAAAAGAGGAGCCTAGCAGAAAAGAGAAGATCTTAGGATATATGAAGAGTAATAAATTTTTGAACTTGTATGTAAAATTTCCAATGACTATGATTTTTATTACTGTAAATGTTGTTATGGCTATAGTTTCTGGAATAATGAGTCGAGATCTTATGAGTTTTTCAAGCCTTGTTCTTTATCGGCTTGGAGCAATGCAGAGTGGTGCAATTGTCAATGATAATGAGTTCTATCGTTTTTTTACCTCTTCAATCTTGCATGGAGGTATAGTCCACCTTGCTTTTAATATGTATGCCCTGTTTTTTCTTGGACAGATGGTAGAGAAGATTGAGGGAAAAGTAAGATTTGCGGTTGTCTATATCTTTTCTGCCCTTGTTGCATCGTCGTTTACATTTATGTCTGGGTATATGGGGATTGGAATTGGTGCTTCAGGCTGCGTATTTGCAATATTTGGTTATTTCTTCGTAATAATTGCTTACAAAGTCTACAAGAGGGTCATACCAGCTTCTATTCTTGTCAGGTTTTCAATTATGCTGGGAATCAATATTGCTATTGGATTTACTGTTCCAAATATTGATAATGCAGCACATTTGGGCGGTTTTGTCTCAGGTGTCTTCTCCGGGGTCTTTTTCTTCTTGGTTGATAAGAGTGGCTACTCTTTTTTGAAAAAGATAGCTCCAGTGATTGTTGCTCTTCTTTTTATAACTGCACCAGTCTTTGCTTTTTTAAATGCTAGTAAAGATGAAAATTTCCCTAGATTTAACTTTACTGCAGCTGTTGAATTCCAGGAATCTTTTGATGATATTATAAAATTTGTAAATAAAGATTATCCTAAGAGTAGTGTTCCCGAAAATATCGAAGTTGGAAAGCGCTATGTTGAGATATTAGATGCCTATATGTTGTCTACAAGTGGCAAGGAGAGACAACAACTAGAGCTTATAAGAGAGGCTGTTATGGTAGAGAATGAAATTTTAGCCCAAGGTGAGACCCTTGAGCTAATCGAGAAGAGAGCTTCTATTATAGAAGAATATAATAAATTTAATTAATCCAATATTGAATGGAAATCCTTGATGGTTGCAATATTGTTCTCTTGCATATAGGTTGCAATTCCATCATGTATCTCCTCGACTATTGCAGGTTCAACAAAGTTGTATGTTCCAATCTGAATAGATGAAGCGCCTGCAAGTAGGTACTCAACAGCATCTTCCCATTTTGCAATCCCCCCAATCCCAACGACTGGAATCTTCACTGCTTTTGAGACTTTATAGACAGCAGCAACTCCAACTGGCTTTATTGCTGGTCCAGATAATCCACCTGTCTTCATCGCGATGCAGAAATCCTTCTTTTTTATGTCGATTTTCATCCCGACAAGGGTGTTGATACAGCTTACTGCATCTGCGCCGCCAGCTTCTGCTGCGATAGCAATTGCTGTTATATCTGTAACATTTGGTGTAAGCTTGATTATAATTGGCTTTTTTGTTAAGGCTTTAAGTTGTCGTGTTAGATTCTCCACATTCCGTGGATCTGTTCCGAAGGCTAGGCAACCTTGCTTGACATTGGGGCATGAGAGATTTATCTCAAAGCCGTGGATTTGTTCTATCTCGCTGAGAGTCTCAACCACAGCTTTGTACTCTTCCGGGCTACTCCCCGCAACATTGACAATTATCTTCGAGCCGAGTCTTGGAAATCCTGGGATTTTATCTGTAATAAATTTCTCTAGTCCTACATTTGCAAGCCCAATCGAGTTAATCATTCCTGAATCTGTCTCAACAATTCGTGGTAGTGGGTTCCCTTGCCTAGGGTGGAGTGTGATCGCCTTCGTGTAGATTGCACCAAGCTTAGTAAAGTCAAGTAGCCCTTCGTACTCATATCCGTAGCCAAAGGTTCCGGAGGCAGTTCCTACAGGGTTGTTTAGCTTGAGGCTGCCAATATTTGTAGACAAATCAATATTCATCAGTATTTCTCCCAGTCAATTTCTTTAGCATCAAAAATAGGTCCCTCTTTGCACGCTCTGAGGAATTTCTCTCCCTTAATTGCTACAGCGCAACCATTGCAGGCTCCGATGCCACAACCCATCATCTCTTCCATTGAGACAAGGCAATCAATTCCGTTTATTGCTGCAAATTCAGCTGCAGCCTTCATCATTGGAAGAGGCCCACAGCAGAGGATAATGGAATTTTGGGATGGATTAAGTGTTTTTAGTAGATCTATTGTATTCCCTTCAAAGCCGTAGCTTCCATTGTCAGTTGCAATCAAGATATCGTGATTATCTTTTAACTTATCAGCAATAAAGCTTGCATCTCTATAGCCAGCAATCATCTTTCTGTTAGGATGTTGTAGCTTGTTGAAGAGATACCAGATTGGACCAAGTCCAACTCCGCCAGCGATGCAGTATATTTCCTTGTAATTATCAAGTTTTTTTCCTGCGGAAAAAAAAGAGTTACCCAGTGGACCGATAATCTTGACCTCGGTGCCAGTGCTCTTTGTCGATAGGTCACAGGTTGTCTTGCCACGTGTCTGATAGATAAATGACAGCTGATCCTTGCTTGATTCTGCATAGGCAAAAGGTCTTCGTAGTAGTGCAGTCTTGTCAGGCATCTTCATGTTAAAAAATTGACCTGGTTCTGCTATTTCTGTATCTGCTAGTCGTATAGAAATCGAATACAGAGATTCAGCAATCTTTGTGTTAGCTACAATTTCTCCGTTTAGATCTTTCATTTTGATTTTCCTTCTAATATATTCATCCATTTAGGCTTATCATCTTTGATCACATTTTCTTCAAGAAAATTAATTAGATTTGACAATTTCTCGATTGTCTTGATATCTAGAATATGCTCAATGCTACAAGAGACCTTGTCAGATCTCTGCTCATCAAGACCAATAATTTCTGTAAAAAATTCATTTAAAATCTTGTGCTTTCTGTCAATTCTGCAAGCAATCTTTAAGCCATCTTGAGTCAGTGAGATAAAGGAATTCTTCTCATAATTGATAAGTCCTTTATCTTTTAGATTCTTCAATGCACCAGTTACAGATGGCATCTTGACTTCTAATCTTTCAGCAATATCTTTTACTCGAGCAACTCTATTTGTACATTCTAGGAGATAGATTGTCTCAAGATAATCTTCTAGACTCTCTGTTAAATTATTATTTTGTTCCATAATGATTTATTATATACGAAAAATTATATTTTTCAATCGTTTTTACTATTCGCTAGGGAAAAATAATGTTTAAAATTTTTGCCCAAATAATTGCGATTAAATATATTATGATTTTTATTAATTTAACTATAGAGCGGTTTCTCACTTGTAAAAAAAATGTTTTTTATTTAATATAGATGTATGAAAAAATTGAAAAAATCAAAATGCATTTATTGGAAAAATTTGTTATTTTGACTTTTTTTTAATATAAATAAGTAAGGGTGTAAATATGAGAATACAAATTGATAAAATTTCTAATCAGATTTCTGAAAGCATTTCTAAAATTCCCAGTGTTGAGCTAATTGCTTTGAACAATGCTGATGAATCTGATATATATGATCCTTATTTTGTCTTAAGATTTGATGTTTATTGCAATCAAGAGATTCCTACTGTCGAGGTTAGGCGACCATGTTACAAAGATGCTTGGGCATTCGAGTCTTCATTGTGCGCAACTCGTGATATGTTTCTTGTTGATAATATTTCGGTCAATGTTGAGTTTAAGATATGTCAGCAAATCGAAGATGAGTTGGCAAAAGAAGAGGATGAGAATATCTTGTACAGGCAGGGTGAGACTCATAATTTATATAGATTGGTAAACTCTTCATTTATTTATGAGAAGGCAAATTGGGGTAAGGTTATTTTAGATCAAATTTCTAATTTATCACCAGTTTTTTGGCAAATGTTGCAGATCTCATTGCTCTCTCAAATGGAGCACGCCTATGGTGATTTGAAATCTGCATCATTTAAGAATGATGATTTATATTTTAATATTGCATTGTCTGAGTTTTTAAAATGTTATAGTGCTATGCTTTTTGCTATCAATGAGAAGTTTGAACCCTCTTCGAGATATTTGAGTAAGGAAATTTTCAATTTAGATATCAAACCAGAACATTTTGAGACTGAGTTTAAGTATCTTTTTTCTACAAGTGAAAATTCTCAACATCGAAAAGTGGAGGTAGCAAAATTACTAGTAAAGAGTATCGCGCCTATGGTCTAGGCTTGTTGGTTCTCTCTTTTATCTTTTTTTCTTGTGTAAGTGAAAAAAAAATTGTTATATTTGAAGATTTTATTGGTCACGTGCAAAATATTGAAGGGATTGAAGTAAAAGAGAGAATTTCTGAGTATGATGATACAGATCTCTGTTATCAAATCGAAAAAAATCTATTTAAGTCTCCATTATATTTGGTAAATCAGCGATTTTCTGATATGAATTATCTTGCAGTTAATTATAGATCTAGCCAGGCAGTTGCTGTTATCTTGAGATATGGGGATGGTTCTGTTGAAGAAATTTTATTGCCGGAAAGTAGTGGCTATGTCGATGGAATTATCTATTTTAATCAAGAGAGGTTAGTTGAAGGTATTGAATTTGCTTCAGATCAGAGAACCTTGCTTGATGTTTCTAGATTGCGGGCTGGTGAAGAGCTTTTGCTATACGCAAAGGATTCGTATATTGTTCGACATTTTCTTGATGAGTATCGATACGAGATGGTTAATGGCAAATTGAGAGCTAATTTTGGTAATTTTTTATTCGGATCAGGACTCTCGATTGAGAATACCTTTTTAAATTTGGATGAAGATTCTACTGATAGGGTTAAAATTTCTGTTAGTTCTGGAAGTTTGGATAAGAAGTACTCTTTTAAGTCTAGAGAAGGGTTAATTGATTTTTCTCTTTATCTTCCTCCAGTGAATTCTGGGCTTTCACGTTCTATCTCTTATGATTTTGTTGCAGGTGTAGATATCCTTAAAGTCTCATTTAGAGCTCTTGCAGATTCTGAGATTCCGACTGTAGATTTTTGTCAATTGTTAGATTTTCCATATGATAAATCTAATCCTCTTTTTAATTTATATAGGTGGGATATCAATACAGCATTTCTTGTCTTTGATTTTATCGACTACAAGGTACAGGCAAGATTTTTGAAGAGATTAGCTTTCTTTGTTGAAAAGCCTGGTTACAGAGGGACTTTACCAGAGAATTCTGCAATTGAGAGATTGCATGGATGGAATGCTCATGATTATCGAGCATATGATTTAGCTGCTTTTTTTACAAAAGCGAAAAAGGAAAAATTTGAGCTAAATCCTGAGGAATACGAGCTATTGGACATATTACTTGAAAATAAGATATTAGTGGCTAAGAGGGATGAATACAAGCCTCTCAGTGGTGGTTTTATCTCAATCTCGAGGCAGTCATCTCAATGGTTACGGAAGATTTTTCTTGATCATGAAGGCTATCATGCCCTGTTTTTTGATGATCCTGAGTTGAGGGAGTTTTGCGAGTCTACTTGGGATGATATCGTTGCAGATGAACGAAAAGAGATTTGGAAATCATTTTTTGATTTTAAGCAGTATGATTATAATAAAAATAAGTATTTGCTTGTGAATGAGTTTTTTGCATATTCGTTGCAGTCATCAGCACGTGAGTTTGAATCATATGTTAAATTAAATATGTTGCGTGGAATTGTAAGGAAGTATCCAGATGAAGAAGCCAGATATATTGAAATCATAAGTGATAATTTAAATGGTTTTGTTTCTGATGCTAAACTACTTGAAGAATTTGTGGAAAAAAGATATAATTTAATAGGTGGTAATTTAAGATATTTAGATTAAACCCCTTTACAATGTTTTTATATTTTGATATTTTAAGGTATACGTTGTAATCAAATTAACTTAAATATATAAGGTGGATAAAATGGCACGTGTATGTGATATTTGCGGAAAAGGTACTGTTACAGGTAATAGTGTTCCAAGATCAGGACAAGCTAAGAAGAAAGGCGGAGTAGGTCAGCATATCGGTGTAAAGACTAGAAGATTGTTTAGACCTAATCTAGTAAAGGTAAAGACTGAAGTTGATGGAACTGTCAAAACAGTTAAGGTTTGTATGAAATGCTTAAAGGCTGGAAAGGTCATTAAGAAAGTTTAATACAAAAAAGGGTTGTCAAATGACAACCTCTTTTTTTTTGTTGAATTGAATCAACGGAGTCAGTGCACAGATTCTATGCACTGATTTGTGAATTATATGATTCTATTTTATCTTCTTCTTAAAGATAATCAGATTTACCCCGTGTATCAGTAACATCACAGCAAATGCTATGTTGTAGTAGATAATAAATGCTGGAAAGAGAAGATCTACGCGATTTGCAATTAGAAGCCCCATCATCACAAGGTGGTGAGTTGTTCCAGCTAGGAAGCTAAACATATAGACTTCGTATTTAAATGTTTTCTTAAAAATTGATTTTAGTCTTTCTCTATCTTCTTCGTCTTTAGCTATCTTATTGATGTTAGGCAGATAGATTAGCTTGTAAGTCTTGTCTTTTAATATTTCAAATATTTTTGCAAAAAACAGAAATGAATTCTTTAGCTTTGATTCTTTCTTCGTTTTTTCATTGTTATCTTTATTTTTGTCATAATAAATTTCTTGATAAAGCATCCTGAAATTCTGGAATACTGTTAAGTGAAGACCCATCATGACAAGTGCTGCTAATAAATAGAAGAAAAGAGAAAATTCCTGATCTATCTTATATTGAGAATAGAAAATACCAAGAAACATCAGGATTTCACCAATCATATCGACAAGTTCGTCGTACATTTGTCCGTATTTGGAACAAGACTTTGTGTAACGAGCAAGCTGACCATCAGCGCAATCAAAGACAGTCTTGACGTAGATTAGAATAGCGCCAGGGATGTAATTTCCAATAAAAAAGAAATATGCACCAAGAATTGTCAGTAGAAAGGATATTGTTGTTAACATGCTAGGTGTTAGTCGTAGTGGTACAGAAGCCCTTACGACAAGGTATGAGAGTGGTCTGTAGAAGATTAAGTCGCAAAAATCCTCAAACTCCTTGAGAGTGGAGCGATAATCTTTTAATGTTCTTGAAAAAAAGTTACTCATTTATTTCTCCTTCTTTTAATAAGATTTTAGCTGGTTCTAGCTCTTTAATCTCATTTGTATCTTTCATCGCCTTAGAGAAGTGGCGAGCTGTCACAATCCCTCCGATTCCAGCAGTTAAAAATTGAAGACCTAATCGCCACATAAGAACGATTATCCCTTTGATGTCATCTGATATCATCTGATTAAAGATAATCCAATACGAGGCCTCGCCTCCGAGCAACCCTGCTGGAACTGGAACAAATGAGAGTGAAAAAATCAGAACAGCACTTTTTACTATTCCTTCAAGCAGCCCAAACTCTATTCCAAAACCCTTCAGGAGAAGAAGCATTATTGAGACATGCGAGGTATACATCACTAAATTGGCAAGGCACCCAAGTGTGAAAAAAGCGAATCCTTTTCTGCTAAAATACTCTTTG
The DNA here is from genome assembly GCA_016936615.1 of Spirochaetales bacterium. Taxonomy (GTDB): domain Bacteria; phylum Spirochaetota; class Spirochaetia; order JAFGXN01; family JAFGXN01; genus JAFGXN01. The sequence goes on from JAFGXN010000049.1 coordinate 15,236, forward strand.
AATGATTTTCTGGTTAAAAAAGCTTCTTTGTTGATAAACTCTTCAGCCTTTTTGGGATCTTTGATTAATCTAACCTTAGAACCAAGGAAGGTTAGACATTTTCCAAATTTATGTTGGAACCATGGACTAAGTAATGCAATAATTCCTGAACCTATTCCGACTGTAAAGAAAATACCACTTATAAAAAAAACAATATTTAACGCATTGCTAGTTGTGATTAGATTTCTGAAAAAAGTTAGACAGGTTACAGCACCTATAAAATTCCATATAGCAACTGTAATCAACTTAGTCACTACGATTGAAGAGCCTTTTCCTGGTGGAACACCGTAGCTATTCATCGCATATACCATCATAGGTTGTCCACCTGCCGTAAATGGGGTTATTACATTGAAGTAGACCTTTACCGCAGTTGCCCTATACGAGTTCATAATCGATATCTTCTCTCCTGTCCCCTTTGTAAAGAAGAGAAGGGCAACTGCATCCGCAGTATACGAGAGAAACCAGAGTGCTAATAAATAGAAAAAATATTCTATTTTATACTCAGCAAGATATTGGACAGTCCCATCGGAAGCTGTCACTGCGATAATTGTAACAAATAATACAATCGTCATTACTAAAAAAATCATCAGATTCCTGCTCTGCTTTGATTTTTTTACTTTTTTTTCTTTATTTTTCATACAATAATAGGTTTCCTTAATACAATATTTTGCCCAGACATTATTGCAGCAGATTCTGAGATCAGGTTAGAGACAACTCTAGCAACCTCTTCTGGTTGCATAATCTTTGACTGATCCTCTTCTGGCGCTAATGTCTTTCGTAGATCTGTTGCACATCTTCCTGGAGAGATGCTAAATACATCGATCCCCTTTGAAGTGAGTTCTTCATTCATTGTCTCTGTCACATTTATGACAGCTGCCTTTGAGCCTGCATAACTAACCCAGCCTGGTCGTGGGCTCATCCCCGCAGTAGATGCAACATTTACAATCTTTTTAAGATTTACCTCGCCTTTTAATAGTTCTCGGACAATCAATATAGGCGCCATTGTATTTACTGTAAAAGTTTTTATTAGATTTTCATTTGAGGTTTCAATAATCGATGCTGGTTCAGTGTAGCCTGCATTGTTGATTAAATAGATTTTTCCAATAATATGAGGAATTATCGATTGTATTGTCTTCTCAAGGTGCTTTAGTGAGCTAAAATCGGTAGCAAAGATGAAAGTTTTTGCATCTTTGTGTCTTGTCTTTATCTCTTTAGCTGTCTCTTTTAATTTAGCTTTGTCACGTGCAATAAGGAAAAAATGGTTAATATTATTTGAAGAAGAGTTCTCAGCCACATCTAGGGCAATTGCTTTACCAATGCCTCTGCTAGCTCCAGTAATTATTATTGAATTATTCATATATGTCCTCAAGTAGTCTTTCTGCAATTATAATATCTTTAGGATTAGTTACCTTTATGTTGTCGTGTTCGCCTTTTACAATATCTACAGTAAATCCTGCGTCAAAGTAGAGGGAAGAGTCATCGGTATACTCTTTGTGGAGATTCTTTGCAATTTTATGTGCTTCAATTAGTTTGTCTCTGTTGAATTTCTGTGGTAGCTGTACATTGAAAATCTGGTCTCTCTTGAGAATTCCAGTCATTTTATTGTTCCTACACTCTAGTACAGTGAATGGAATATCGATTCCAGAAGTTACAGCTTCTGCTTCATTTTCAATTACATTTTTAAAAAGTTTAATGGATGCTAGAGGTCTTGCTGATTCATGCAGCAGCAGAGTTTGATAGCTTGAGTGCTTGATAGCATTCATAACTGATTCTTGCCTAGTAGCTCCACCTTTTACAATTTTGATAATTTTTTTCTTATCTATTGGTACATAATTTGAAATTATGTCATTAAGTCTCTGCTTCTGGTCATCTTTGAAGGTAATGATTAACTCCTTGACTGAGTCAAAAGAAAGGATCTTCTCTATTGAGTAGACAATAATTGGTTTGCCTCTCAGTAGTAAAAATTGTTTCGGGACTGTATTTTTTAGACGCGACCCAGTCCCAGCAGAAAGTAATATAGCTGATATATCAGAATTTTGCATAATTATCTCCAATTTTTTATTAGATTAAGAATACCGCATCGATTAAACTATTTCAAGTATCAACTATTTATTTTTCTTCTAAATTTAATATTGATGGAATTAGTCTTATGCTTTTTTTTATCTTTTTAGCATCATCTTTATTATCAAGCTCAATCACAAAGTACCCAATTAGTCGTCTATCAGAGTCTTCAGTAATTTTTCCTTCGATAAGGTGAGCCTTGTGCTGTCTTATAGCTCCTTCAATTTCAGAAAAAAGGTCGGTTGTATACCGTGATTTTACAGTGATATTGATAATCTTCTTTGGGGTTAATGGCTCCCATTCTACCTCGATAGATCTATTCACGAAGTCTGGAATGCTAGCCAGATTGTTGCAGTTCTTTCTGTGTACTATAATTCCTCGCCCCCTCGAGATATACCCTATAATTTCATCTCCACTTGAAGGGGTGCAACATTTTGCAAGCTTGATCATTATATTGTTTTCTTTGCCTACTCTGATACCAAGTTTTGCCTTATCAAAATATGAAGTTACAAACTCAGATTCGGAAGGTCTTTGCCGCGTAGTTTCCTGCTTTTCAGGAGTTTTTTCTACAGGTTTTTCATTTTTTTGAGGCTTTTTTGCAACAATTGAAGAATTTATAATAACGTTTTCGTCATGAATTGTTAGCCAGTGGCGAATCTTATTGCGAGCCCTAGCTGTCTTTGCAATTCTCAACCAGTTTATGTTAGGGTGAGCGCCTTGGTTAGTAATAATTTCAATAACCTGAGTATTGTTAAGAGCTTGATTTAGTGGAATAATAACACCATCAGCCTTAGCAGCCATACAGTGATCACCAACCTCGGTGTGGATGTGGTATGCAAAATCTATCGGAGTTGCACCTTTAGGTAATTCAAGAATTTTTCCTTCAGGAGTAAAGACATATATGGAGTCTTTCAGGATATCATGTTTGATTTCATCTAGTAGGTTAGTAGATGATGTTATCTCATCTGACCAAGATTTTATCTTATTTATCAGATTTAACTCTTCGAGTTTAATATTTCTATGGTCAATACGTTTCTTGTATGCCCAGTGGGCAGCGATTCCATATTCGGCGTTATAGTGCATCTCTTTAGTTCTAATCTGTATCTCAATTATATGACCACTATAACACATCACAGTAGTATGGAGGCTTTGATATCCATTAGCCTTTGGCATAGCAATATAATCTTTAAATCTCCCTTCAATTGGTGGCCAAAGATTATGAGCAAGACCTAATAGGGTGTAACATTCAGTAGTCGTATCGCATACAACCCTGATACCAAGAAGATCATGAACTTCATTCGCATTTTTGACCTGCTGTTTCATCTTATTATAGATTGAATAGTAATGCTTAACCCTTGTTGACACATCAATAGTAAGTCTATGCTCTTTTGCGGCTTTTTTAATCTCATTCTTTATCTGGTTAAGATAATCCTTGCTTTCGTTAATTTGAGTCTCTAACATCATTCGTATGTGCTCATATTCATCTGGGTGCAGATATTTTAGAGAGAGATCCTCGAGTTCAGCCTTCATCCAAGATATTCCGAGACGTTCAGCAAGTGGCGCGTAGATTTCTAGACACTCAAGTGAGTTCTTTTTTTGATTTTTTGTAGGTAAAAATTCGAGAGTTGACATGTTATGTAATTTATCTGCGAGTTTTATTAAAATTACTCTAATATCTTTTGACATAGCAAAAAGCATCTTTCGTATAGTTTCAGCTTCAGACTGCGTCTTATTCTCAGTCTTTAGGTATGATATCTTAGTAACGCCATCTACAAGATTAGCAATTTCCTTGCCAAATTTTTTCTCGATGTCATCAAAGCTAGTTTCAGTATCTTCGATTAAATCGTGAAGGAGAGCTGCAATAATTGTATCACTGTCAAGCCGCATCTCTATTAGAATTTTAGCAACATTTATTGGATGGATAAAATAGGGCTCACCACTTCTGCGCTTTTGATCCTTGTGGAGTTGGTTACTCCAATTAGCAGCTTCAATAATTTTTTCAACTTCACTTTTTGAAAATTTCTTTTCTATCTTTTTTCTAAGCTCACTTATTAATTCTTGCATATTATATCCTTCCAACAGTAACCCTTTGCATACCTGCAAGATCTTTTATGATTTTTGTATCATAAAAACCAGCCTCTTCTAGAAGATTTTTAATTATATTTGTCTGCTGCGAAGAAGACTCAATTAAAATATATCCATCAGGATTCAAATAGTCTATAGAATCTTTAATAATTTTTCTGATTAAATCGAGACCATCATCTCCCCCTCGAAGAGCTAAGTCCGGCTCTTTCCATCTCTCAGCTATTTTTTCATCTGATTCATTGTTTGTAAGGTAGGGAGGGTTAGTGGCTATAATATCAAATTTTTGATTAATACTATCAAATAGGTTGCTTTGGATAAAGCTTGTCTGAATCTTGTGGCGATTTGTATTTTTTTTAAAAAAAATATCACTGTTCTGGCTGATATCACTTGCAGTGAGATTGATGTAGGGGCGTTCTAGCTTCAGAGTCAGCCCAATACACCCTGTTCCCGTGCATAAGTCCAACACTTCGCACCCTAGATTATAGTGGCTGTCAATTATTGAGAGAGCCTCTTCCACAAGCACCTCTGTGTCAGGTCTCGGCACAAGAACACCTTCGCCAACATAGAATTCTCTTCCATAGAACTCTTTCTCGCCTAAGATGTAGGCAATAGGTCTATTAGTCAAACGTTGTTCAAGAAGTATATTAAACTCATAGATTATCTCTTCTGGAATTTCTTCTTGCAGCATTGACAACAGTTTTTCTTTTGTATGTTTGCTAGCCTTTGAAAAAAGAACTAAGGCATCGAGAAATGGAGTCTCCGAAATTTCAGTCAGCCTTATCTTTGCAGAGTTAAGAATTGAGTTTAGTGTCATCTTACAAACCAGCAGTCTTAAGTTTCTCTTCAGTTAGGGTAATCTTTAGTGGAGTGAGGATCTCTTCAAGTTCACCAAGTAAGAAGTACTCTAATTTGTAGAGGGTGAGGTTGATTCGATGGTCTGTAACCCTGTTTTGGGGGAAATTATATGTTCTGATTCTTTCAGATCTATCTCCAGAGCCAACCTGACTCTTTCTGTTAGCCGCCATTTCTGCATGCTTCTTCTGCTCCTCGTTCTCTAATAATCTAGCTCGCAATACACGAAGTGCCTTAGCCTTGTTCTTTATTTGGGATTTTTCATCTTGACAGATTACGACTAGCCCAGTAGGAAGGTGGGTTACACGAACAGCTGAGTCAGTTGTGTTTACACTCTGCCCTCCAGGTCCAGAGGATCTGAATACATCAATTTTAAGATCTTCTTGTCGAATTATTATATCTGTCTCTTCAGCTTCGGGTAGAACTGCCACAGTTACGGCTGAAGTATGAATTCTTCCACCAGATTCAGTTACAGGAACTCTTTGAACCCTGTGTACGCCACTCTCAAATTTTAGATTGCCATAAACCTCTTTTCCTGCAATTGAAAAAGAAATTTCCTTGAAACCACCTAGCTCATTCTCATTCATGTAGATAATTTCAGTCTTCCATTTTTTTAATTCAGCAAATTTAATATACATTCTATATAGGTCTGCAGCAAAAAGAGCAGCTTCATCGCCACCAGTTCCTGCTCGTATTTCCATAATAATATTTTTACCATCTAGAGGGTCTTTAGGGATTAACATTACTCTGAGATCTTTTTCAAGATTATCAAGCTCTTCTTCAAGCATATCAATCTCTTCTTGGGCCATTTCTATTAGCTCTTTATCAGTCTCAATCTCAATAATTTCTTTTGATTCTTCGACTTGTAGTTTTGCATCAAGGTATTTCTGGTAGAGCTCGATAATTGGTCGTAGATATGAGTGTTCCTTTCCAAGCTCAGTATATCTTTTCATATCTTTCATTAGTTCAGGATCGCATAATTGTTTTTCTACTTGCTCATAATCCTTTTTCATTTGCTCTAGACGTTTAAACATAGTAACTCCTGCTTCGAGTATATCAGAAAATAAAAAAAGTGGCAATTAGTAAGGATTAGGTGTCGATTAAATATATATTCTATTTCTTCTCTACGCTTCATTTTCAAAAAACATAGAAAAAAAGCCAATTTTGTTCCTAATCACAATTTTTTAAAAAAAAATCCCTAAAACCTCCTATTTTTTGAAGTAAAAAAACATTTTCGCTTTTTAATATATATAGGAGGGTTTAATGAAAACA
>JAFGXN010000050.1 GCA_016936615.1 Spirochaetales bacterium
AAAAAAGTGAAAAAATCAAGATAACAAATTATTTAATATAAAAAAACATACTTTTCAATATAAAATCTTTATAGTATAATTCCTATATACAAACTTTTGAGGTAATTATGAAGATAATAATGGCAAATGACCACGGTGCGGTCGATTTAAAGAAAAGAATACTAAACTTTTTAGAAAAAAAGGGTTTTGAAATAACAAATCTTGGCGTCGATGAAGAAATTTCAGTTGACTATCCAGACATGGCTGAGAAGGCTTGCAAGCAATACCTCCAAGGTGGATATGACTTTGGAATTCTCTGCTGTGGAACTGGTATCGGAATATCAATTGCAGCAAACAAGATTGATGGAATAAGGGCAGCCCTACCACAGAATGCCTTTGCAGCTGAGATGGCAAAGGAGCATAACAATGCAAATTTTATTGTATTTGGAGGACGAATAGACTATAGTGATAGTATAGAGTCAATGCTTGATGCCTATATTAATACCGACTTCGGTGGCGATAGACACTTGCGAAGAGTAGACAAGATAATGGCTCTCGAGAAATAGTCTAGAATCTTATGGAGAAAAACGTGAACGAAATACTTTTCGATAAATTTGGATTTGTTGCTGACACTGGCAAGATTATCTTCAAGGAAGGCGATATCGGAGACAAGATGTTTATCATCCAAAGTGGTAGCGTCAGAATCTCTAAGACTATCAACGGCAAGGAGATGACCTTGACTGTTCTTCACAAGGGCGATTTCTTCGGAGAGATGGCAATTGTCAACAAGGTAAAGCGATCTGCAACTGCAACTGCAATGAATACTGTGAATATGCTAACATTTGACAGGCAGAGCTTTATCGACATGATACAAAAAGATGCGCGCATCGCGTTAAACATTATCGACAAGCTATGCAAGCGGCTTGAGCAGACCAATCTCCAGGTCAAGAACCTTGCAGAACACAACAAGAAAGGTATGTTTGCACTCAATCTTCACTACAGTTTCCAAGAAGACTCCACTAACAAGGATGGTCTTAACTACCTTACACTTGTGCGAGATTTCTCGACAAGTCTTGGAATCAGCCAGGAAGAGATAATCTCATACCTGCAAGAATTCAAAGAACAAGCAATAATCGATATATACAACAATAAGATTCTCCTAATTGAGAAAGAGAAGCTTTTTAATATTGCAATGAAAAAATCCAGTACCTAAAAAAAGGGACTGTTCATCTTCGAACAAGTCCCTTTTTTCATATATTACTCATAACTCTTAGTCAATCGACGTAGAAGCCTGTCATCGTGGCGCCACTTCTTATTAACCTTCACATTCAGATCAAGAAAAACAGGTCGTTCAAAGATCTCTTTAAGCTCTTGCTTTGCAGTAAGCCTAATTTGCTTGATAATCGAAGCCTTTTTTCCAATTACCATACCTTTCTGAGACTCACGCTCTACAACGACAAAGGCACGAATCCACAGAAGATCATTCTCCCTCTCCTCCATATCTTCGACCTCGATATACAACGAGTGGGGAATCTCCTCACGCATAAGATTTATCGCCTTCTCCCTAATTATCTCAGAGACTCTAAACTCTGGATCCTGGTCAGTATAATACTCCTCGGGATACATCATCTCGCCCTCGGGTGCAGCCTCAAGGATTGCTTCCATCATCTCATCTAGCCCTTCGCCAGTAACTGAGGAGATCTCCACAATCTTTTTTCCTGTCGCTGTCTCAAGCTCAGACTTTATCCCAGCTCGTAGCTTCGAAGCAATATCACACTTTGTCAAGATTATCACATACGGCAGGCCTGAATCCTGGATAAGCTTCATTGTGATAAGCTCTTCTTCTCCAGTCTCTCTAGTCGAATCAACAAGATAAAGAACCAAATCAGAATCAGGAATCACACTCTCAGTGACATCCTTCAAATAGTTATTTATCTTCTTCTCCGAGATGTGATATCCCGGCGTATCAAGAAAGACTATCTGACCTTTCTCACGTGTAACAATTCCTCTGACCACATTTCTTGTTGTCTGCGGAATCGAACATACTATCGAGACCTTATGACCACAAAGCTTATTGATAAGCGTAGATTTTCCAGTAGATGGGCGACCAATCACAGCAGCAAAGCCACTTCTAAAATTATTTTCCATAAGTCACTATTACAGCTATCATTTTAAGATCACTATCACCAGTGTTTCTAATACTATGAGTACTTCCATCAGGGGTCTTTACAACTTCACCAGCTGCAACATCCATTGCGACACCGTTATCGACAACAACACCCTTTCCCGCAGTAATAATGTAATACTCAGTCTCTCCCACATGCTCATGCTCGCCAATACTTGCTTGTGGAGGGATTGTAATATCTGCAAGCAATCTTCCATTTATCATATCTGCAGGTTTCTCAAGATGTGTAATTGTAATTACACCATCGCCGCCTCTCATCTGCTCTTTAGTCTCTGTCATCATCTCTGATCTTTTGATTATCATATTCTCTCCAAAAAATTTTATTTTTTTTATAATAGCATATTTTCCAAAAATATAGCTAGAGTTTTCTATTCAAATTGGGCTTCTTCTAACCTCTTCCTCAAGGCATCAATATCCACAGCCTCACCGAAGTTTGTCAAAAGCTTAATCTCTACTCGGCGGTTCATCCTCATCCCTTCAGGTGTAGAATTATCGCCACGAGGGACTGTTGCGCCTTTACCATCTGTCATAACTTGAGTATCCTTTCTCGCTCCGGAATTAATCAAGAATTCAGCTGTAATCCTTGCTCGCTGCTTCGATAGAGTTAATCTGCCAAGCTCTGTTCCTGCAAGAGCAGTATGCCCTGTTATCAATAGATCAAATGATGGATATTTCTTTAACACTGTCGATAAATTTGTCAAAAGTTCGACCTCTTCAGTTCGTAACTCTGCAGAATTTGGATTAAAACCAATTCCCTCAAGAATAATCACCACACCATCACCATCTGGAGATCTCTCAACCTTAGGGTCACTAAACCCATTATCTTTCAAATCCCTAATCAATCTCTCAATTAGCGAGGTAATATCAATCCTACCATCATCCCTGAACTCACTGCGAGATTTTCCTCGGTGCTCAATCTTCTGACCATCCGAAAGCCTAAATGTATAATGAAAATCCTCAGTCACGAGGTGAGGCATCCCCAATTCAATATCCCAGGTCAGCTCTTGCATTGATGTACCATAGACTGAGAGAGGATATTGCTTTTTCCCGACAGGAGGTGCTCCAAGATCCTTATAAACTGAATATTTTATTGAAAAAATTGCATACTTTTTCCCATCAACAACCTTATCTTCGAGATACTCATACAACACTGTAGCAGGAATCTGAAATGGTCTATCAATCGAGTAAGATCTCCTGAAGTCGTGCATCTCTGACCCCTTTCCTATCCACCTATCACCAGGATAAAGCTCTTTTTCAGGGAAAGAGGGAATATCTCTTACAACTGGCATAAAGAAGCCCTCAGCATCTGAATGTATCCCAAACTTAGACCTGCGATACATAGACTCATAGACCCTATCAAGCTCATACGAGTGATCCATGGTCGACTTTCTCTCAGAGAGATAGAACCTTGATCTTATCATTGCAATATCATCAAGAACATCTAGCACAGAGTGAGATGATCGGTTCAACAAAGTCGCGGTATGAGAAAAATTATTATTCTTATAGACATCTTGGACAACTGTCGTAACTACAGAAAACCTATCTCCTTCATTGGCTGAGTACTCAAACTGCACAGCATTAGCAAGCGGTAAGCTTAAAAGAAAAAGTAAACCTAAAATTTTCATCCTCATAAAACACTTCCTCTTATTTATAATCGTCAAATTTAATTGTATTCTTGACAAAGTTCGCATATCATTTTAATCTTAATCATTGTGTTAGTCAAAAAGAAAATCAGCAATCATAAGATTCATAAATATCTTCTATTCATTATAAAAAATTCTGGATTCCACGGGGTCTCAGAACTGCAACGCAAGGCTGTTCCAAAGATTATGCGAAAGCGCCACTTAATGGTATCAGCAGGAGAGCAAAGAGGCAAGACAAGTCTTCTTTTTTTACCAGAAATTTTTTCAAACGAATACAAGCGTTTCGCGGTAATTATCACTCCTGATATTCCAACCATTAACAAGATAAAGAGTCAGTACGAGACATACAGCAGAGAATATTTTCACTTCCCTGAAATTATCACAGTATCCAACAACGAGGTTGTGTTAAGCAGGGAATACAGGAAGCATCTGCTAATTTGTACAGCAAGAGACTATATCTCTCTTGTCCGCAGTGCTGGAATAAAGTCTCGCAAGGTCGCAAGAATCTATTTTACAGACAATAGCCACAAGCAGATAAAGCAAGCATACCTCAAAGACATGGAGTTTATCCTGGCGAAGAAGCACAAGAAGACAGGAACCACCTTTGTCTTCAGATTTATAGATAACGAGGTAATCAAATCAGCAAAGCACTTTATCAGAACGATAAGGATTTTAGACACCTCGAAGAATATGTTTCACCAGCATCTAGTCTTTTTAGCACCTGTGACTAGCAACCACTCGAAGCGGCGATCACTTTTTTACATACTTAGCACCTATGGGAATACAGCAAATATCTTCTGCGACAATCCCGAAGAGGTAAAATCACTGCTTTCGACTAAATTTAGTGAAAATTATGCATCAAAACACAATTACTACAATGTAGAAGACTTGAGTAAAATCCCCTGCTCTGATAATCTAAATATAAACATAATTTATGATTTTAAATCTGCCTCAAATTTTTTAAATGCAGTAGATTTTTCAAAAGCAGCAGGACTTTTTTTTATAATACACACTGCAGATGAGGTAGAAACTTTAAACATTTTCAAGGAGCAAAAGAATATCCAAATGAAGAAACTGAAAGAGACAGACGTAAAATTAATCGAACGAAACATTGAAGACATTCTTAAGATTATTCAAGAAGAAGCAGATCCAGATTTGCTAAACGAATACAAGAAGATTATTAAGAAAAACGTGAAATTACACCTTAGAGGGTATCTAACAGCATACCTTTTTATGAATGCAAACACAAAGAACATCAAGCCAAGATCAATCAAGCTTGAGGAGAACAAGAATAGAGCTAGTCGCGAGAAATCAAGAGAGAAGACTCCACGCGAACCTAATCCTGACATGACTGCACTTTTTGTAAGTATCGGAAAGAACCGAAGAGTTTTCCCTAAAGATTTAGCAAACCTCTTTGCTTCTACACTTGAGGTTGACAAATCTGAAATCGGAGACATTAAGATTTTAGACAACTACTCTTTTGTAGAGGTTCCAAACAATCTTGCAGAGCTTGCGATTGAGAAGCTGAACAAACAACTTTTCAGAAAGACTTCAATTTCTGTAAACTACTCTAAATCAAAATAGGAATAATAATACAATATAAATTATTATTGAATTCGATAATAATCCTGCTGCAATCATTATTATTGTAAAAAATAATATCTTTTCAGATGCAAAAGACCTTTTCGTCTCTTCACCAAAGAGAGTCGATAGGTCTTTTTTTATCGAAAGATCCCTTAATCTCTTGATAAACCTATCACCAAGAAAGACTAGCACTACTCCGGGAGGAATATAGATGGCAAGAGGAAATAATGCAGCAGCGCCTGCTGTGTAAAATGGGAAGTAAAAAGAGATCTCAGATCGAAGAATGTAAAACAAAAGAAAGCTAAGCATTGAACCTAGTAGCAAGGGTGCTGGATGAAAAAACCGAGGGACTGAGATTGGCAACCGGCAGGAGATTACAGAATCCTTAAGCAGATTCTTCTTCTGCCCCGAGTAGAAAAGAATATTTATGCGGCAGTCCCGCTGACTCTTGAAGACTGGTTCGCCAGTGGAGTAGTCAATCTGTCCAGACACGAATACACCAGTCCCATCTGGCAGCGGGAACGGGGTTCTGAACCGACTCCTTGTCGCTGGCAAAAATTGTGAAAACTTGTTCGAAATTTCTGGTATAAAAAACACAGGATGGTCCTTAACCAGAACCTTTACAGTTAAATCGCCAGTAGTAATCCAGATACAATCTTTTTCAATCGCATCAATAAATCCATATACGCAGAACAAGCCATTTTTCCTCTCTCGCAAATCCTTATAGCTTAATTCTGCGACACCTTTTAGCTCAAACAATCTCTTTCGGACAAAATGCCACTGCGAGACCTGAACCACATACATCAAAAGAGGAATTACTACATAAAATACAGCTGATACTACATAAACAAAAATTAATTTTTCCATAGGCTTGATTTGTCGAAAAAAATATTCTATCTTAATATTATCATGATTGAACGAATAATTGTAGGACAACTTTCAACAAATTCTTATATTTTCCGCCACGAAGGGCTTGGCTCTGTTATTATTGATCCAGGTGGAAATGCTCAGCTCATAATCGATGCACTTGAGAAGTCATACTCTTTCCCTGCGATGATTATCTGCACACATGGACACCTTGACCACACCGCAGCTATCGACGAGCTTATCGAAAGATACAGCAACGAATCGACTCAAGTTAACATTGCGATTCATGAGGCAGAACAACGTTTTTTTGGAAAAGAGGCATACAACGCAAACCTTGAGCTTTTCTCACAACTAGGTCCTGGTGCTGAGATGTTGATGAACACAATCTTTAACCCTGTCCCTGAGGCTGACATTCTCTTTAAAGGCGGAGAACAGATTGAGGGATCACAACTTCAGATTATTCATACACCTGGTCACTCACCTGGAAGTATCAGTATCTACGACCCGGAGAGTAAGATTGTGTTTACTGGGGATTGTCTTTTTTCAGACACACATGGGCGAACCGATTTCATTGGAGGAAATCATCAGGACATAATTCATAGCATTGAAGAGAAACTCTTCACTCTCCCAGACGACACACGTGTCTACCCAGGACATGGTCCTTCATCAACCATAGAAAGGATTAAAAAAGAGTTTCATAAAATTTTTTAGAAACCGAAAGATAATAATAAAAAAAGCTGCACTCGCAGCTTTTTTCTATTAATTGGGACTATCTTCGTTTATCCCGCTTAGATTCACAGCTGATACAAAAAAACGCGTAAGGAATAGCCTCTAACCTCTCTACGGAGATTTTCTTACCACAATCAAGACACTTACCATATCTCTCGTTTTTAATCCTAGACAACGCCGATTCAATCTTCTTAAGACGGCTCAAATCGTTTTTTCCAATAACAGATAGAAGCTGCTTGTCAATATCTCCAGATGCTACATCAACACTATCCTTAGGTCCATTGTCATTCAAGATGTCACTAAAAGCCTCATTTTCTTTAGCTAATAAATCAAGAATACTAGCCTTCAATTCTTTCAATCGTTTTTCCATTTCATTGACAAACTGTTGTTCCATAATCTACTCCAAATTTCCCTTTTAAAATTTAAGCTTATTAATGACTTTTAGCAAGCTTTTATTTATTTTTTTGATTATTGTATATCATAAATGAAAAATGTCAACTAGTTGACAAATATTTTTTAATTACTTAGTATATATATAAGATCTTATAGGAGGGATTGTGACAAAAGAAGAAGCAATTGAAGTTGTTGGCATTGTAAAAGACTCACTGCCAAACACTATGTTCAAAGTTGAAATTAAAAGTGGGCACCAAATTCTTGCACACTTATCTGGTAAAATGAGAAAGCACTATATTAGAATAGTGCCTGGAGATAAGGTAAAAGTAGAACTTTCGCCATACGACTTAACTCGTGGACGTATTATTTACAGAGAAAAATAATCACCGTATCAAATCTGTTCGATTTATCCAACCCTGCAGACCATATCCAGTATCTACAAGAAGATAAGAACCTGCCTCGCCTAGTACCTTTACAGCTGTCCCAGCAGGTAGGTTTATTATTTCTCTCGAATCTGACTTAGGAATATTCAAGAGACTGCTAGACTCTTTGCAGATTTCCATCCAATCATCCACGTTGCTTTTTGTAATAAAAAACCCTGACCCACTTCCAACTACCAGAAGGAACAGCATGACACCTACGACAACTAGCCAATTATTCCTTTTTAATATCCAAATTGATACTAAGAGAAGAAAAATATTCGATAAGACTATCAAAAGAATAAGAAAGATATCTGGATCCAACACCACATTTGAACCAAGCTGATTGCCAAGATTATACTCTCGCTCAAGCTCATGCAAAAAAACTACAAATTCTTGTCGTCCAGGATCTTTTCTTATCGCATATCTAGCAAAATAGATTGATTGGGCAACATCACCCATCTGAAAGCTTGCTAAAGATAGATTAAATGCCAAAAATGAGTTATCTGGCTCATAATCTAGCCCTTTCTGAAAAAATCCGCAAGACTCCTTGAAATCTCCTCTCTCGTATGCAGAGAGACCCAACTCTAAATTATCTAAAAATTCCTGTTCAAAATTGAACTCCTCAATAACAGTTTCTTCGACAACATCCACTTCTACGATGTCTTCAATATCAGAAATAGCAGGAAGGGTTAACTCCTCCTCAATATCATCAACTTGCCCAAAGAAGATACCAGGAATCAGCAGAAAACAGAGCATAAGAATAGTACTAGATGCAACAACCCTCTTTTTACCCTTAATTTTTTTTCTTAAGAAACAGCCAAAGACTACAAAAAACACAATTATCCCAGGTAAGAACAACAACAAAGCCCATCTCTGACGAAAAAGGCTCAATCTCCTATGGTGAAGAACCTCCTCGACTCCCTTAGGCTGATAGACAGTCTTCTGTTGACTTGCAATAATCTCACCTCGCTGGCGATTCATAATATCAATAACAAATTTTTTCCCTGCCTGAGTCTTCGTAGAATATGAATCACTTGGAGAGAGCCATACAAAGCTTGGAACAACAATAGCACCTTGACTAACATCATCTGGAACATAGACATACCTGACAGATTTACTCCCGGTATAACCTTTTCTAGATGGAACAATATCCATAGTCTCAATCTTATCAACAAAGAGAAACCCCTCCACGACTGGTTCCGGGATCTGAAGAAAGTTCAAATTCCCCTCACCAGAGACTGTAAGAAGAATAGAAATACGACCATCAGAGTAGACTCGATTATTATCTACCGAGTAAGAATAGGAGAAGCTTCCTATGGCGCCAGTTAGCTCGATCTCCTTAGGTATAGGCTTAATCTGAATCTTAACAGAATCTCCAGAAACTGTCTCTCCATCTGCGCTCATCCTAAATCGAGGAAGAACCATATCTCCTGCACTAGTAGGGGTTAGCATATATGAGACAAGTGGCAGGTTCAAAAGTGTATATTCACCAATCTGTCGTCGCTCAATCAGGCCGAAGTTGGTTGTCTCGCTCAAAATTGCCTTGTAGGGATTTTCGACAACAAGATTATCCACCAAAGGAACTTCTAACAAATTCTCAAGTCCAATATAGACTGGTCTAGCCTCACCCACAAAGAGAGAATCAAACGAATAGCCCCAAACAGCAGACTGCGGGACAATGATATCTCCGCGGCTATACCGCCCGACTTTAAGAACTAGTTGCTCAGACTTGAAGCTTCCAAGGCTAGTCTCAAAAGAAAACGGCGGTAATATATTTATACCGACCTTCAATGCTCGACATGAAAGCTTTAAATTCATCTTTACCACATCTACATCATCGCTTGAAAAATAACTAAACTCTGGCGCCCCTAAGACCTCGAAGGCATCAGACTCTGGCGCTGTATAATCAAAAAATTCGCCTTGAAAATTTTCAAAGGTAAAACTTAGAACAAACCTGCTATTTTGCGCAACTGGATTTGGATCGATAGAGACATCTACAGCAAAGCCAATTGAGCCAAAAAAAACAAAGAGAGTAGCAATTACCAATCGTTTTGAATATCTTGTGATCTTTCTTTCTCTTGAGAATATCCCCATTGTCTTATCTCCTGTCTTTTTACATAATTTAATAGATTAGAATGCCTTCTTGAGTCCGAATTCCTGTTCGAAGAACTTGAACTAACTCCTTCGCCGGTATTCTTTAACGTATCAATCTTCAATATAGTCAGCTCCAAGTTCCGCTTAGCTTCAATGCTAGAAGGCTTTAGAATAAGAGCATTCTTGAATGAATCAAATGCTAAAGAATAGCTAGCTTGATCAAAATAGAGGACTCCACGATTAAACTCTATCCTGAATTTCAGCTCACCATCAACACCCTGACTGATTTTATCCCACTCCTCGATAGCTGAACCTTTTTCGCCTAGAAGATAATAGACATTTCCTAGATTATATTGAACTATCTCATTCTCATTCTTCTCTAAAACCTTGAGATACTTATATGTCGAGAGATGGTAATTCCCCTTCTGATAATCGTAATTCGCCTCAGATATCCAGAAAGTGTCAGACATCCTACTGCATGAAAGGCTAAAAAAAAGCAGAATCAACAATACTATATAATTTTTTTCCATTTTGTCCCCTTCACCAAAAGATACAAACACAACATTATCCAAGCAGCAAAAGCAAAGATTCTATACTTGTCAGGATATTCAACTCGAGTCGAGTCCTTGCCAATTTTCTGATTCTCTTCGTTCAAGACCTTCAGCAATTTACTGATTATCAGATTATCAGATAATACAAAATAATTACCGCTAACACTTGTAGCAATATTTTCTAGAAGCCCAAAATTAGGTCGCGAAACAACAGGTGCACCTCGACTGTCAAGAAGTTCCTTTCCATCTGGAGAATAAATTTTACCACCATCTGCAGAACCAACCGCAACCACGTTTAAAAGAATCCGGAGATTTTCCGCCTCCTGAGAAATTTTCCCAATGTCGATACTCTGCTCCCCACCATCTGTAAACAAAAAAACCATCTTCATCGTATCAGAGTGGTCCGAAAAAGCAGAGAATCCCTCCAAAATTCCAGACTCTAGGTCAGTACCAGGCGAAGCAAGCAGATCTGGATACAAAGAATCTAAGACATAATAGACAGTCTCCACATTCTCTGTCAAAGGGACAACCACCTCCGCACTACCTCGGAAGACAACAACAGAATATCTAAGATTCTTCCACGAAGAGACTAGACTCTTGATAGTATCAGAGACCCTATCCAATCTTGAAGGGAGAATATCGTCAGAACTCATACTGTTTGAAATATCCACAACAAAGACAATATCAAGCCCACGAGAATTCTCAGCCTTGATATCTTTTGTCCACATAAAACCAGCAAGAGCAAATATCAATAAGACATAGGCAAATATCAAGAACAGAGATAAAAGGAATTTTTTTATAAAATAGATATCTTTTATCCTCTCGCCCTTTGCGGATCTATTTATCTTCTTCAATATCCTCGAGGTTCTGTAATAATTAAAAAGTAAAATTCCAATTAACGGAACTAACCCGAATAAGGCCCAAAATACTTGTGGATTTTTCACCATTAAAAGACCTCCAACAGAACAACTTTAAAAATAAAAATTGACGAGAAAACAAGGATTAGTGACGCAACTAGAAATCTTCTATGTATTGGACGGGTAATATTTTTTATAACATAGTCACTTTTTACAGACTCAAGCGAGTCAATAATCTCAAATGATTTCTCAAATGTGGTATAGTTTGTCACAGGAATAAATTTACCTCCAGATACCATAGAAATTTTCTCTAGAAGCTCTCTATTAAAATTCGCATCAGCAACTGCCTCAACAATATAATCCCCATCACGATATGAAAAGCTCTCAGTTGAATTAGTACCTATCCCAATAGAATATATTTTAATTCCCAAAGAAGCAGAAATTTCAGCAGCTGTCATAGGCTGAATATCTCCACCGATATTATTCCCATCCGTAATCAATATTATAATTTTCTCCTCTGCGCTAGAATCTCTCAAGAACCTGCACGCCGAAGCAATCCCAACCCCGATCGCGGAGGATTTACCAGCCTCAAGCAACTTTATATCATCAATCTCACGAAGCAATGAGGAATAATCCACCGTTGGTGCGACTCGAACAAATGCGTTTGTTCCAAAAGAGATCAAACCGATTGAATCATTCTCTCGAGACTTTACAAAATCAGAGAGAACACGCTTTGCGGAATCCAAACGATTCTCATCCTCAACATCTCCGAGCCTAACATCTTTGATTGCCATACTCGGCGATTGATCGACAACAAGCATTATATCTAGCCCACGTGATGAATAGACCTTAACCTTTTCAACCTCCATAGGACCTGCTAAAGCAATTATCAGTGTGGAAAACCCTATCCAAAATGCAAGATTTCCAATAAGCACAAGAAGAACTATAAAATACTGACTTATCCGCAATTTCTCACCTGGCCAATCAACGATAGGAAGAAGAATTCGCCCTCCACGTTTATTCCAAAAATGGTAAAAATAGATTCCAAGAGGTAGAAAAACAAATAAAAAAAGATATACTGGCTGATCAAAAACCATTCTTCCCTCCATCTAACTGAACATCGTTCTGAATCTCCTCGATATCCTGCCTCTTTTTAAGCAAAATCAACTCATTACAAACAGAAATCAGCTCTTGAGCATCCTGCTTCTTCTTCTCAGGTGAAATCTTCATCCCACCAAACTTTATCCTATCAGCATCAACAAAGATTTTTTTAAGAAACTCTTTTATTGGCATAGATATCTTCATTGAATCGAGAATCCCTAGAATCTCACTTGTTGTCGTAGAGATAAAATCCTTCTCATAAAGATGCCCAAGAAAAAACCTGAGATGATCTAACAAAACAGTGTAAAAATCATTTGCACTCACAGAGAGATAACTATCAGACAATCTAGAGACATCTTTAAAGAACTTCTTGATAGGTCTTTGTCCCTTAAAAAATCGCTCCAAATAGAGAAAAAGCTTCTTGATACGACCAGAAAATATTAAGACAAAAACAGGAATTATAAGCAAAAAAAGCACTAGCGAGATAGTCATAAACCTAGTACCTGGCAACGCCATTGGCCCGCGAATGCTAGACAAGGTATTTATTCCAGGCTCAAGTGAAGACTCAGTCTTCAGAACAACATCTTTAAGAACAATCCCACCGAGATTTATATCTGAAAGAAGAAAGCTACCTGAAAAAAAAGGAGTATAAACAATCCTTACTGTATATTTCTTCATATTTTTGTCTTCTGGAATAACCTTAATCTCACGAACCTCTATCCATGAGTTGTTCAACTGCTCAAGATCAGTAGGCGCCTCAAGCTTTGCAGGTTCTCTTAATCGCAGACTAAGGCTATGCTCGACACTATCTCCAATATACGAAGGCGAAGGAAAAGAGGTTGCCTTACCAAGGATTTCATATTCAGGAGATGCATATATGGATAGATTAAGTATGAAAAAAATAAAAAGTACCAATCGCTGTCTCATTTGTGCCTCCTGCTAAAAAATTTCATTAACTCTTTAACTGGATCATCATTTGTATCCACAACTAAAGTCTCAATTCCACGGCGACTACACTCTTTTTTCCAAAAATAATCCTGATCTTCGCGAAACAGCTTATATTTCTTTGCAAATTTCTTCGAATTTACGAAAAAAGATGATGATTTACCAGTCTCAGGATCTTCTATTCGAGTAAACCCCATAAAATCCAGGTTGTAATCGATAGGATCTGTGACTTTTATTGCAATTACATCATGCTTCTTCGCCAAAAGAGTCAACTCCTTCCAGCCTGAGGTTGTCTTAAAATCTGAGATAATAACGCAAATTCCACGTCTCTTCATTGATTTGTAGACAGTACTAACTGCAAGCCCTAGATCCGAACCCTTTCCCTCAGGATTTAGATTCATCATATCATTAACAAGTCTAGTAACCTGCTTTTGTCCCTTCCCTGAAGCAACCCACTTCTCAATTCTATCCGAGAAAAAGACAGCACCAACCCGATCATTGTTGTAGACAGCAGCATATGAGAGCAAAGAGGTAACTAATCCTACCATCTCCCGACGCGGATACTTTCCCACTCCGTAATCTACAGAAGCTGAAACATCGATGATAAAGAAGAAGTTCATCTCTCTCTCTTCTCGAAACTTCTTCGAATATGGAGAATTCATTCTCGAGGTAACATTCCACTCAATATTCCTCACATCATCGCCAAAGACATACTCCCTAACCTCATCAAACTCAAGCCCCGGCCCCCGGAATGCAGATCTATAGTTACCTGCAAAGATCCCGTCAGCTAGTTTCTTCGAGATTAAGGATAAATTTTTTACCCTTTTATGAAGAAACCTATAATCCATCAAGGAACCTGTACTACTTTTAATATCTGCTCGATAACATCCTCTGGAGATAACTCTTCAGACTCAGCCTCATATGACAAGACAATTCTGTGCCGCAGAACATTCTTTGCAACTGTCTTAACATCATCAGGAACAACAAAGCATCTGCCCTCAAGCAACGCTCGAACCTTCGCACATCGATATAGACACAATGTGGCTCGTGGAGAAGCCCCATACTCAATATATTTTACATAGTTTAAGGAAAATCTATCAGTCGCCCTTGATGCTGCAACAATAGATACTATATATTTTTCAATTCTCTCATCCACAAGAATTGAATCAGCAACTTTCTTAATCGCTTCTATTTTCTGGGCATCTAATAACTTCGACGTCTTTATCTCATGTTCAACACCCATCAATTTTAAGATCTCATACTCCTCGTCTGCACTTGGATAATCAACCTTAACCTTCATCGCAAACCTATCTAGCTGGGCTTCAGGCAAAGGATATGTTCCCTCTTGTTCGATTGGATTCTGAGTCGCAAGAACAAAAAACGGCTTGGGGAGCTGGTATGAGACATCACCGATTGTTACCTGCCCCTCCTGCATTGCTTCAAGTAGCGCAGATTGGACCTTAGCTGGCGCTCGATTTATCTCATCAGCAAGAATTATATTAGCAAAGACTGGACCTTTTCTTGCAACAAAATCCCCTGTCTGAGGTCGATATGTCATAGAACCAACAAGATCTGCTGGCAAAAGATCTGGCGTGAACTGAATTCGCTTATAATCTAGATCTATCACCTGAGCCAAAGTCTTTATTGCCAAAGTCTTAGCAATACCTGGCACACCTTCAAGCAGTAGGTGACCTGAAGAAAAAAGCCCAATCAATAAACTTTCTATCATAGAGTGCTGGCCAACAATCTTTTTTCCAAGCTCTTCCCGAATCTCAGAAATCAATTTATTTGTCTCCAACACATTTTTCTCAATCAATTTTACATCAATCATTATATTTTCTCCCAAATTTTATCTAATTTAATTATCAAGCCAACTAAGACAGCTCTTACAGTCTAGTTAAGATCTATAATCAGCATTTTCTCTAACATACTCATATGACAGATCACTTCCAAAGACCTTAACCGACTCTGAACCAAGTCGCAGATCCACAGTTATCTTCAAATTCTCAAAGTGAGGAGGAAACCCACCCTTTTGCTCAGGCATGCTACACTCTCTAAAATATCCGTTCAGGTAGACCTCTGCATCATTATCTATAAGAAAACTACTATTATCAAAGACCACCCTATCGCCAATCTTAACACTCATCCTCGAAGGATCCAAGTTCTGAGTCTTTCCTGCAAAATCCCCAATCGAAGAGACAATTCGACCCACATTAGGATCGTTTCCAAAGATTGCACTCTTAACAAGCGGCGAATTAACGACAGCCTTGCCCAAACTTGCAGCAAATTCCTTATCGATCGAATTCAAGACACTAACCTCTATTACATGGGCAGTACCTTCTCCATTTCTTACAATTGAATTTGCCATCTCAAGCGAAGCCTCAGCCAAATTTTTAAAAAACAGATCACTTTCGACCTTTTTTTTGCCAGATGAAAGTAGATAGACTGAATCACTTGTACTCTGATCACTATCGATTGAGATACGATTAAAACTTTCATTTATAATAGATGGAAACTTTGCTTCAAGCTCAGCCTGATCTACACAGAAATCAGTCATGATATAGACTAACATTGTCGCGAGATTAGGTTCAATCATTCCAGCACCCTTCCCGACAATTGCAATAGAACCGCCACAAAAATCACGTCGCACAATCTTCGGATAAGCATCAGTAGTCATGATAGCCTGAGCAAGATCAAGAAGATTTCCACCAATACTCTCTACTAGCGTAGGAACAGCTGACTTCATCGCAGCAACAGGTAATCGCCAACCAATAATTCCTGTAGAAGAGGGAAAAACAACCCCACTATCTAACTTTAACGCCTCTTCAACAGCCGAAGTCACCTCAATAGCATCTTCAACCCCACTCTTCACGCAGACATTCGATATCTTATTATTTATCAAAAGACCTTGTAAAAGTTGCCTGCCAAGACGCTGCCGACCAATAACAACAGGCGCACCAGGAAACGCATTTCTTGTGAACATAGCAGTATAAGAACTAACTGGGTTGTCCAATAATATCATTGACATATTCATCTTAAGCTCTTTTCCTGTCTTTTTTTCCTCTGGAACAAAAGTAAGAGGAGAGACACCGACCTTAAATCCCTCTGGGAGAGATGCTTGCGTATTTAAAAATCGTAAATACTCGTCTTTTGATGTAAATTTCATATTCATAATTTCTATTTTATAGTACAGAAAAGGTTTTTTATCAAGGAAAAATCATATCAGAATAGAAAAATGATCTTCGATAATAACTCCTAACAACTAAACCAAAACTTGAATTTGCCTATGATAATCTGATAAATCAAACAAATTATCTAGAATCTCAAGTTCCAAGTAGAGCCTTGGCTTGAGCTGATTTTCTTTTAAAAAATCAAACAACCGTCCCCTCTGAACTTCTCCATTTTTAGCATTATACACAATTGTAACATAATTTCCTGCAGGTAGAACAAAAATATTCTTTTCCAGCAACTTTTTCTTGCCTTTTTCTATAAGACAAAAAGCCTTCCTAGCCTGCAAAGACCTATTCTTACTAACCCGATAAACAAGACCCCTCTTGAAACTCTTTTCAATCTTTTTTTTCTCTAAAATCGCATCAAGCTCCGAATAATACAACAACTCAGATAGATCAAACTCATCAGAACAAGGCAAAGCAACTGCAAATCTCTTCCCAATTGGATAGGAAAAAATTTCATCTCTTCCAATTAATGACCTTGACTCAGAAAAATCATTAACCAAGCTATCTATAGAATTGATAATCTGAGAAAGCTTCGCTATCTTCGCTTCAGCCTCAAACCTTTTAGCTCTTGCAAATTCAAACAACCCATCAGTATCATTTGTCACAAGTAAGGATTTAAGCTCCTCGATTGTAGTTCCAAGCTCACGGCAGATCTTGATAATATCAATATGCAGAAATTGATCCAAAGAATAATACCTATACCCATTTTGCTCATTTACATGGGCAGGAACAAGAATCCCCTCCTCATGATAATATCTCAAGGCCTTTACAGAGATATTCTTTAGCTGCGAAACCTCACCGATAGAATATAATTTTTTAGAATTTTCCAACATTTTCTTGACTCTCCCCCTACTGGAGACTTTATCTTTATTATATACCACAAACAAGGAGTTGTTAAGATGAAAAATCGAAAACTTAAAATAACCATTTCAGTGATATCTATTGTAATTCTTGCCGTTTCAGTTACTCTAGCAGGAAATGCAAAAAAGATTTCTCGGCTAAACAGGGCAATGACACTTTTTGCGCCAGAGAAGATTGATGAGAATTTCAGGACTATGGACAAACTATTTGACGCAACCATTGTTGCAACGGGAGATCAAATTTTTTCTCTTAATTATGGGAAAAAGCCACTTCCAGACAAATACACCTTTCAAGGTGAAGAGAAATCCACGCAACAATTCATCGAGGAGACCCAAACGACATCGCTGATTGTTCTACAAGACAAGACAATTCTCTTTGAAGAGTACTACCGGGGCAATGATGAAACCTCAAAGTCAATAGTCTGGTCAGTCTCCAAATCCTTCACAAGTGCATTGTTCGGCATTGCAATTCAAGAAGGCTATATCAAAAGCATAGAAGACAATGTTACCGACTATCTTCCGGAACTACGAGCAAGCGGATACAACAAGGTGAGGATCAAAGATGTCTTACAGATGTCTTCTGGAGTCGAATTCAACGAGGATTATGCAGATTTTCACTCAGATATCAATAGACTTGGAAGATATTTTGCACTGAACAAGCCACTTTTAAATTTTATAAACACCCTGCAACAAGAGCGAACCCCCGGAACATTCAACCACTACACGAGCATGGACACTCAAGTCCTGGGGATGATTGTAGTTGCAGCAACTGGTAAATCGCTAAGCCAATACACAGAAGAGAAACTGTGGAAACCGCTTGGAATGGAGGCTAATGCTGCCTGGTTAATTGATAATTCGGGGATGGAGACCGCCTTTGGAGGCTTTAATGCCACATCTAGAGATCTTGCTCGCTTTGGAAGACTCTACCTCAAGCTAGGAGAGTGGGAAGGTAGTCAGATAATCAACAAGGATTGGGTAAAAGACTCAACCACGCCAGATGCCCCCCACCTACAGCCAGGACCAAACCCCAATTCCGACTATGTCCTAGGTTACGGCTACCAGTGGTGGATACCAGAGAACCCAGACGGAGAATTTTTGGCAATTGGAGTCTATGGTCAAGCAATCTACATCTATCCAAAATACAATATTGTTATTGTCAAAACCTCTGCGTATGCAGATTACACAGATAACGAAGAACTAATGGAACTCGAAGCAATCGAATTTTTCAGAAATATAGCACGAAAGATCTAAATTCAGGAGGTAGAAGATGAGTGAAGTAATTTTCAGAGAGATAAAAAAATCAGATTATCCGAGAATCAAAGAATTGATAAACGAGGGTTTTTCAATAGACAAATATATCTCTAACACAAAGGTTCGACAACGATGTCTAAATATCTACATGCAAAACTGCTTGATAGAGTCAAGCTACAGCTGTGTCGCAGAGAAGGATAACAAGGTAATTGGAATAATTCTCGGCTCCGCAAAAGGAAAGGTCAAATACTTCAGCAAGATAAAGTTAATTTTTTCCGCATTGACAAACCTCCTAGTACTCCTACTCACACCAAAGGTTTACAAAAATATCTTGCGAGAGTTCCTCAAAGTGCTTAAATCCTACAACAAATTAATCCATGGGAGTGAATCACAGTTTCAAGGAAGCATCGACCTTTTTATAGTATCAAAAGAGGCTCGAGGATTAGGAATAGGCAAGAAATTAAAAGAAAATCTAGAGAAGTACATGACTAGCGAAAATGCAAAAAAGATATACCTCTACACCGACAACACCTGTAACTACGGATTCTACGACAGCCAGGGCTTCAAAAGAATAGGAACAAACAAGATCGCAATGGCAATAAACAAAGAACAACTAGATATAGATGTATTCCTTTATAGCTACGAGGTAGGTGCATAAAAAAGCACCTACCCATCTGAAAATTACTGTGGGGCAGAACAAAGATCTCAAAGTTTATTCTTATAAAAACCCTGCTCATCCTTAGCCTTATCCAAATCAAAGTCCCTTGAGAAGGCCTTATCAATCACTCGTAAAATATAATTCCTGAAAATTCGCTTGTACAAAGGAATCTTAACAGGGAAATGCCAGTTAATATCACGAGATTGTGCTTTTTTATCAGAATAAAAGGCATGATCTGCGACAAAAATCCCTGGTGCTAGGCTTGAAATCTTTGCAAAAAGCTTGAATACCATTAAATTTCCAAAATCAGGCTGTTGTCGTAGCGGTAAATCCAACTTACGGTTCAATTTCTCTGCCGCAACAGAGACAATTCTGCGTTTCTTCTCAAGCAAGGCTGCTGAATACGGCAAAGGTAACATATCGGTGTAGAATTCGCCGCCGGGATCGAAGCCAGCAGCCGACCCCCATGTTCGCATTGACAAGAAGACCCCTTCAGCCTGCCATTTAGTACAGCTAGAAATCATGTAAATTCTCTTCCCGAAATATTTAGGGCGGTGGCAGTTGTACGCAACGTGGTCTAGGAAATTCTTCATAATTCCTGTCACATTGAACATATAACCAGGCGTAGCTAAAATCAAAAGATCTGCATTCATAATCTTTTTCTCGATAGAAGAAACTACCTGAAAATGAGGACATTTATCCTCACCTCGCAATATACAATTATGACATCCAGTACAAAACGGCAGATCATAATCCTGAAGGTATAGACTTTCTTGTTCACACTCCCTCAAGCTGAATAATTGCTCAGAGAAATACCTAACAAGCTCTGTCGTATTACCATTTTTTGAACAGCCATGAATTACTAATATCTTCACTTTATTACCTCTATGATAATTATATAACTCACAAGTAAAAAGTAAACAAAAAAGCACCTACCCATTAGCAAAATCAGCCGCAAGATAGGTGCAGGGATGTAATCCTAATTTTTTATATAAAAATCTAACGCAATTCTTTACAAATCGACGCGCTTACCAGCTAGATTTGAAGTTTAATTCTTTGTATAAAACTCAATCCCCGAAATCGCTATATATGACGCTTCAGTCTCTAATCTTATTCGAAGCTGGCTACTCTTTAGATTGCGAAAATTTAAAATTCTCTTGTAGCCAATTGTCGTCTCTGTTGAGACTATAACCCAACGACCAAAAGAGTTTTTTCGTTCAATCGTGAAGCGAGAAATTCGCTGCCCCAGTTGGATTGGTTCTTGAAGAATAATATTACCGATAGAGATCTTCTTGCCAAAATCAAAGAGAAGTGTCGCACTCCGGACCCCATCCGCAGTTGCCCAGTAAGTCTCACGACTACCATCAAAGAGATTCTCCTCATAGCTTTGCGCCCCACGCAGATTATCAGCTCTAACAAATACAGGCCTTATCTGAGTAGAAAACTTCTTATCTACCCACGATTTTAACTCCAGCAATGACTTCTCATCCTCACTACGAATTATTCCTTCTGGCGAGATAGCAAGACCCAAATTCAACGTTGCATTTCGGCCAATTGTCTTGTACCAGATATCTTTTAATATTTTAAAACTCTTTGGTCTCTCATTCTCATGGTAATACCAGTGATGACGAGATAGAAGAGGAACATCTGCCTCAGCTGGTCGCCAATCCTTTCCATTTGGACACCCAGATTCTAACTCTTTCTGAGTATTGTATGAAAACTCAGCCGCATCAAATCTTGACCAATTTGTCTTGCCTGCATAACCACGCTCATTACCAACCCAACGAACAGAATCTTTATTGTTTCCACCAAATATTACTGCATTTGGCGCAAGTCTCTCGACCATCTCATATACCTTGTCTAACTGATAATAACCGTCAGGTATAGATCTTGTCTCATTTGCTCCACCATACCAACCATCACCACCATTTGCTCCATCTAACCACACCTCGAAGAGATCACTTCCATAACGGGTCAGCAACTCCTCCCACTGCTTATGGAAGACCTCGACATAGCCAGGACGCCCATATTCCGCATGATTTCTATCCCACGGAGAGATATAAATACCAAACTTTAATCCATATTTTTTACAAGAATTATACAAATCATCGACAACATCACCTTCTCCACCCTTCCATGGTGAGGCTGCAACACTATACTCTGTTGACTCAGTCTGCCATAGACAGAAGCCGTCATGGTGCTTAGCGACAAGAATAAGTCCCTTCATGCCAGAATCTCTAGCAACACGAGCCCACTGATCTGTATCTAAGTTCTCAGGATCAAAAAGGCTTGGAGAAAGATTACCAAAAGCCCACTCCTCCTGAGTATAAGTATTCAAACCAAAACAGACTAATCCATAATATTCAGTATTCTGCCACTCCAACTGATTTGCGGTAGGTGTAACCTTATATGCAGGAAAATCCTCTTCCTGCCGTATCATCTCTCCGACCCGCTGCAAGGTCTCAACATCAACATCTCTCAACTTTCCTTCATAATCTGGTCCAACATTTAATGAGAAAATATTCCCATATTTAACAGCTTGCAGATAATCAGTATAAATCTTCTCAGCCGAGTGAACCAAATTATCATGCTCCGGCAACGAATAGAACCAATCAGCTCCTCCGACATGGGCAGGTAATATCGGATAGGTAAACTCCGCAACCAGATACCCATTATAAATCTTCTCGTTGAGAGACTGATCTGCAATCCAGTTACTATGATCTCCACCAAGAGGGCCAGCGGAACCTCGCTCACGAAGAATTATTCTCCCAGAAGGCTCTCCATGATTATACCCCACGAAGGTATCAGGCTGAAAAGAGTGAACCCATGCAGTTGTCAAATCATGGCTAAGTCCACCATCTCCAGCTGCATAATCCATCCAGAAGAACTCTATATCTCCATAATTTGTCAGCAACTCCTCTAACTGAGCCTTCTTGACCTCAGGATTTATTCCAGACCCCTTCCAATGACCATCGCCATCATATGCGCCAGGCCAATTCCAATCACCTTCTGAAAAGTACAAGGCTAACTTAATTCCATATTTATCGCAAGATTTCCTCAACTCTGCCAGGACATCAACTCCCAAAGTGCTATTTGTTACCTTCTTCTCAGTCGTCTTTGTATCCCAGAGACAAAACCCATCGTGATGCTTAGTCAGAAAAAGAATATATTTCATCCCAGCCTCTTTTGCAGTTCTGACCCATTGATCAGTATCAAGACCAGTTGCACGAAAGTACGAAGCATCCTTATCTAAGGTAGGAGTCCACTCTTGACCAGAAAAAGTGCTAAATGACCAACAAATAAACATTCCAAACTCAAGAGAAGCAACCTCTTTTGCCCTTGAATAATCAGCCTCGCTCCTCTGAACATCAATCTTTGCCAACTCTCCCTCAGCCCCGAGACAAGAGAAGACCACAAAAGAAAAAGCAATAGCCAGAGCTAAAACAAAATTTTTCATAAAACCTCCGCAATAGCTAATTATAAAATCGTGTCCTAAATTCAACAATGCAAAATCTTATCTTTAAAATGGAAAATCTTACTCTAAGGATAAAAAACACCCTTACTCCGACGGAAATCAGAAGGGGTAAGTCCAATAACTTTCTTAAAAATTTTGGAAAAATAAAACTCATCACTATAACCAGATTCAGTGGCAACCTCATAAATAGGCTTACAACTCAAAACCAGCAGATGCATAGCCTTTCTCAGCCTCAGATCCTGCATATACTCAAATGGAGAGATATTAAAGGTTGTCTTAAAAATCTTATGGAAATAGTTAGGTGTAAATCCTGAAACCTCTGCAATCTCTGCAAGAGTTGGATTTCTCAAGAAAGCCTCATTCATATAATCTATCGCCTCTTTCAATTTTATATGGGAAAAAATTTCATCTCCTAGACAGCCTAAATCAGCACTACCAACCATTTGACTAAGCAGAAAGAGTAACACTCCTTGAATCTTCACATTTTCCACGCTAAGCGAATCAAACAAGAGACCCTCAGGATATTCGCCAACAAAGATCTTCTCAAGCCCAGCAATACTTGGTTTTACCCAAGGGTATTCCACATCTGGAAAGGCAAAAAATGACGGTCCCTTGCTCAACAGCAAATCAAAAATCGGAGAAACAGGTCGAAAATGAACCCAGTGCAAATCCATCGAACTATCACAAGACTGCTCGCGCAGATTATAACCAGAGATATAATAACTATGCGCCGAGTCCAACACGACAGAGCAATTATCGAAGACCAACTCAGCCTCACCGCCAAAGGGGAAATAAAATTTTCGACACCTATCAAGCTCTGATGCCTTCTTGTTCCAGCTCGGGGTGCAAGTATAGATACCCCCGACTAGAAGATTTAAATTAAAATCTGATACCATAATTTTACACTAACCAATATACATAATTATAACACAAGACCAAAACTTAGCTAACACAAAAATTATAAGTTGTAAAAACAGCAAAACAGATTTATCATTACTAATACAAATTCGGGAGAGATTTATGAAAGAGAAAAAAATTAAAATGAAGGGGTTCTACAAGACCACCTTCCTCATCGGGCTCGGCTTCTTTACTATGGGATTGATGGACCCCCTCTATGATAGCTTTGTGCCATTATTTTTAAAAAAGTATACTGAATCATTAGGAGTAATTGGAACAATTATGACTCTTGATAATATATTCGCAATCTTTTTGATTCCTATTGTCGCAGCCCTGTCAGATAGAACAATGACGAGAATTGGGCGTAGAATGCCATATATAATCGTTACACTACCAATGACTGCAATCTTCTTTGCTATGATACCATTCTCAGCAGCCCACTCTCTCTGGTTACTAATTTTAGTAATATTCTTTTTAAACGCATTCAAACAAGCAGCACGAGGACCTGTTGTAGCACTTATGCCAGATATAATCCCAGGAGAGTATCGCTCCGAAGCAAATGGAGTAATCAATACAATGGGGGGAATTGCAGCAATTGTAGGAACAATCGGACTTGCCAAGCTCTTTGACATCTCTGTAGATCTTCCAATAATTGGGAACACCCACTCGAAACTGCCATTCATGATATCTTCGTTACTTGTAATAATTGCAGTTATCCTTCTTTTTTCTTTTGTAAAAGAGAGAGATGCAATTAAACATACAGAAGAGACAAAAGAGAAGGTCAAAACATTCAGCGCATTAGAAAAAATCTTTACCTCAAGCGACAAAAGTGCAATATTCATTTTAATGGCACTTTTCTGTTGGTTTATGGCTTATCAGGGAATCCTTCCTTTTCTTTCAATATATTCAGTAGAGAAAATCGGAGTAACTGAAGGGACAGCCGGAATGGGTCCTGGCTTTGTAGCAATTGCCTATGCCTTATTTGCAATACCATCAGGAATAATCGGTCACAAGATTGGAAGAAAACGTCTAATTAAGATCTGCCTAATTGCACTATCTACAATAATATTATTAATGTTCTTTCACCACCCTCTTTGTAGAGCGTTAAATTTTTCAACAAAAGCAGAATTATTCACATTCTGGGGAATGTTATTCCTGTTTGGAATATTTTGGGGCTCAGTTGTAACAAACTCTTTTCCAATGCTATGGCAGATGGCAACCTACAGCGACATGGGAATATACACTGGCTCTTACTATTTCTTCTCACAAGGTGCGGCGATACTTGCTCCAATTCTATTTGGAGGTTTAAGCCAAGCCCTTGGAATAAAGGCTATGTTTATAATCGCCTCAATCTTCATGGCGCTAGCCTTTGTGATGATATCCTTTGTCAAGCGAGGAGATGCTAACGACAAGCCTCTTCCCGCTGATATACCAGAACTAGATTAGCACACACCCCTGCAAAACCCTTGCAGGGGATTTTTTTCATATACAACACTAAAATTTTCTCTTCTTATTGCTACCATTGAATTTTTGATGTAATATATACCTATGGAATCTTCAAATTTAAAAATTGATTTAGATTTTTCAAATACAACTATCAATAAACTCAAGAATGGAATTGCTACAGTGATAAAGGGTAAAGAAAACTTTATAGAGTTGCTACTTTCCTCGCTTATCGCAAACGGCCACATTCTTCTCGAAGATCTTCCAGGTCTTGGCAAGACTACAGCAGCTAAGGCGCTTGCAGCCTTGATATCCAAAGATGAGACAGAATTCCCGCTCTTCAATAGAATTCAATTCACTCCAGACTTGCTACCATACGATATCACTGGAGTCGACATATTTGACCCTAAAGAGAACTCTTTCACATTCAGACGAGGTCCTGTATTCACAACAATCCTGCTCGCCGACGAGATTAACAGAGCAACACCCAAAGTACAATCAGCGCTACTCGAAGCAATGGGCGAAGGACAGGTTACAATCGGACTGACCACGTACAAGCTAGAGAAACTTTTCTTTGTTATAGCAACTCAGAACCCGCTCGACATGGAGGGAACCTACCCTTTGCCAATGGCACAGCTTGACAGATTCCTAATGAAGTTAAAGGTAGGTTATCCTGATTCAAATTTTGAAAAAGAGATTGTAATGCTAGAACCAGCCAGAACAATGCTAAAAAAGCTAACCCCAGTTTGCAGTGTTGCAGATATCAGCAATCTCCAGGAGATGGCTAACCAGGTCTATTGCGATGAGAAACTTATAGATATTGCGGTAAGAATTTGTCAAAATACGAGAAAGATTCCAGTTGTCGAATATGGGATATCTCCGAGAGGATGTATAATGCTAATCAGAGCTGCTAGAGCTTTTGCACTTATCAAGGGCAGAGACTATGTTGTGGAACAAGATATCGTAGATATTAGCATCCCAGTCCTTGCTCACAGGCTTAAACTAAGAGATCTCCAATTCAATAGTGAAAATATCATCAGGGAGGCAACAGTTGCATCGATTAAGTAGATTACAAAATTTCTTCTACGACAGCCCGCTATCCCTGAAGGGATTATCTTTTTTTTTATCTCAATAGTATTCTTCGTATATGGGCTGATCAAGAGTAGCCCCTCCGGAATTATTCTCGCTGGAGTCCTCGCAATCTTAGTAATATCTCTGACAATGATAAATTTCTTATATAGCTACTACCTAAAGCAGTTTTTACAAGAAAAAAACATCTCAGAATCTCTAAACTACAAGACAGATAGCATAAGGGCTAATGACGAGTTTAAAATTTTCCTAAATATTGATCTACCAAAGATCTTCATCCCGGGAATTACAACAATGCTGAGCCAAGACTTTGAATTCGCGACTAGGGATAAGTTTGAGATAAAGATTGGGCTAAAATTTGGAAGAAACCACAGAGTAATAGCTGCAAATGCCCCGTCTCGAGGTGAGTACAAATCCCAAAATATTAGGATTACAACTAGCGATGTTCTGGGATTTTCACGAAGCATTATAGAATTTGATGCAAGAAAAAAGATCATTGTCTACCCTAACCAGATTCTATACACAAAAGAGAATGAGACCCCTGCGTCAGGAGGGAAAAAACTAATAAATTCAAAAGAGACAAGAAAAAACGAGGCCTTAACAGATTTAAAAAAATACTATCCAGGAGATGATCTGCGCAAAATCAACTGGAAGGTATTTGCAACCTCAAAAGAACTCTATGTCAGGCAAGAAGATATCGAAGCAATGCCAGACTCAATGTCTTTTTTTGTCCTGAATATCGACCTTTCTGAAACAAACTCAAAACAACAGGAAAGAGCTAACTACCTAGATAGAATTATTGAACTTTTCACTGCACTTGTAACCTCAGAAATCTCCACTAAAGGAAGTGCCTGCGTTGCAATACCTGGACGACACCTAGAGATCTACGACTCATCATCAATAAGCAGATTTCTCAAAGAGGTTTCATCTATCTGGATCTCTGACTCGTTCAAAAAGCTAGAGATTGAGGGAATAAGTAATTCAGCAGTGAATATTATAAGTTTTCCATCTGAAAAAAAACTTGAAACAATTGTCTCAACACTTAGACAGAACAAGAATACATTGAATATCTTCTTCAAAGATAACTACAAGGCGACAAACAAGATGGTTAGAGCCTCAATACTTAATTTTATCTACAAAAAAAGCGATTCACGACAGAGACATTTTCTTCTTGAAAAGGATAAGACTCTCGCAGCAAAGATTGACAAAACCATACAGACAATACTTAATCAGTCGGAGGTCAAAATTGAAAGGCTCTGAAAATCTGTCAAAATACCTAATATTCAGCTTGCGAAATATTCTTCTATTGATAACAACCTTCTCGTGGTTTCTGATAGTAAAGGAGAGCTTAGACCTTCCTTTCGCAATCGCAGCCTATGCTGCATCAATCTTTCTCGCCTTTATATTTGAAAAAAACAATTTTCGATTTCTATCATCATTAATACTGCTTATGTCGACAGCTGCAATTCTCCGATGGATAATCTTCTTAGTTTTTCTAGTCGCAAGCAGGGATGGGAAATACAATGTTGATATGCAATACATCTTTTTTGATGTAAATCTCCTTGCAGTTATTCCTCCATGTATCTTCCTGTGGATTAACAACTTCTTCTCGCTTCGCCACAATAAATACAAGGTCTTTGAGATTTTCATAAATATTCCCTCATTTATAGTGGTTTTCACCTTCCTGAGCAAGCAGAACTTGAATATTTTCAAGAATCCATCGACAGTGATAGTCATCATTGGCTTTGTCCTATTTTTAAATACGATTCTACTTTTTATCTACACAAGAGAGAAGAACCTTTTCTCAAGCAGAACTCAGTATTTTTCTTTTCTGTTATCAGTGATCCCAATAGCACTGGTAAGTTTCTTCTTTTTTTACGATTTTTATGAAGAAAAAGCTAAAAAAACCTCAGAATCACTTGTCCACTCAGGGATAGCAGGAATAGACTTTGCGAATTTCTCAGAATTATCTCCAGAATTAAAGCAAAATACTGACCTTATTTTCATCATCAAGGCTGATAATTTTAAAAACGGAACCCTATACAAGCGATATATCTTCCCACGCTACGAGCGAGGGAAAGGTTTCTTCATCCGGGAATCTGACAAAGATTTTCTCGAACCATTATACATAACTCAGCCACTTATCCAGAACAAGAGCAGAGCCCAATATCTGACCATGCAAGAGACATTCTCAGACACTATCTACAGTGTTAATCTCAAAAAAAACTCCATAGTAAGTGCTGGATGTTTCAAAACTATTGAACTGCTCGAATTAAATAGCTATTCAAACTTCAACTACGCCTTCAATTCGTATTACAATGAAACTACAGCAAACAAAAGCCATACCTCAACCATAATTGAGATTCCAAGCGACCAACTAAGCATCTATCTTGAACATGATGATAAAGGAAGAATTCGAACACTTACAGAAGAGATAACAAATTCCTCCACAAATATCTATCACAAGGCAGAGGCGATATCGACCTACCTGCAAAAAAACTACTACTATTCTCTTCGACCAGGAATAGTAGGAAAGGATGCTATAGAAAAATTCCTTTTTGATGAAAAAAAAGGGTATTGCTCATACTTTGCAAATTCCATGGCAATTATGTGTCGAACAATAGGAATCCCAACCCGAGTTATAGCTGGGTTCAAACTTGAAGAGACAGAAGAGATTATGAATCTACGCCCTGTGTATGGATATATGGCTCACTCATGGGTTGAAGTCTATGTGCCCGAATCTGGCTGGGTCACTTTTGATCCAACCTCTGACCAGCTTCATCCTAGTGAGAACTACACATTCTCCCCAGTTGATTCTCAAGAGTTTAAAAAACTTGCAGGACTTGTTCTACAGGAACAATTTCAAATCAACTCAGAAACTGACCGACAAGATCAAAGTGATCAGCAACAAGATGGATTTAAGATCTGGTACTGGTTTTTACCATTTTTATACATACTAATTATTACAACAACAAAACACATGTATTTACTACTAAGTCTTATTGTTAGAAATTTAAGAAAAAAAACCCTACTTAAGTTTCGTCATGTAAAATATATCCTTAGTAACCTTGGAATATATGAAAAAACAACTGAGACAGAAACAGAATACCTCATATATGTAAGTAATATCCTCAATGTAGATCTAAGAAAGCTTGATTCTCTACACCAAAAAGCTCTCTACTCGAGGGAGTTCACCTCTTCAGATTACAAAGAGTTTATCTCAGAAGCAAAAAATTTCAGAAAGGTAATAAGGAAAAAATACAAACCTCTCTACAGGATATTTGGAATCCTCAAACCTTTTGGATTTATCAAGCGAGGCAGAAGATGAAAAAGATATTTTTAATTTCACTTTTTTCTATAATAATAAATATAGCATATTCTCAAGAACAGGATGCTCGGTCATACATAGAGTATTTGCAACAGGCCTCAATTGCAAAAGAGGCTGGAGCCTACGACAAGGCACTCCGGGAGCTATATTCCGCAGCAGAACTGAATCCGAAGAGAATGCCAGCATACTTTGAA
Organism: Spirochaetales bacterium; assembly: GCA_016936615.1. Taxonomy (GTDB): domain Bacteria; phylum Spirochaetota; class Spirochaetia; order JAFGXN01; family JAFGXN01; genus JAFGXN01. The sequence continues at coordinate 29,782 of JAFGXN010000050.1, forward strand.
ATCGGAAAAATCTTCTACGAGAAGGAGTTGTATGAGAATGCGATAGAAAGCTTTAACAAAGCACTAAAAATAAAAAAGCTAGACTACAACACATTATACTACAAAGCTCTTTCACTCTCTCTTCTTGGAAAAACCGAGGAATCATTTAAAGTATTTTCTATAATAGAAGAAAATTTTAAGACAACAAACGATTTTCTGTACGAGTATGCATGGGTCTGTTTGAAATCATACAGATTGAACAAGGCAGAAGAACTTGCGATAAAACTCTACAATAGTGAAGCTAATTTTTTTTCCACCTTCCTGCTAGGAAATGTTTACTCCCTACTTGATAGATATGAAAAATCAAATATCTTCTATCTACAAGCACTTGCCTTCGCAGAGAAAAGCAAGAATAGCAACTTTATCTCATCTACCTACTACAATCTTGCATATCTTGAGAAGGAGTCCTCAAACATAGAGAAGGCAGAAGAGTATGCAAAGAAGTCGATTGAGATCCTTCCCCGCTTCACATCCTTCCTGCTGCTAGGAGATCTAGCGCTTAACAAGAACCAACTCACCGAGGCTCACAACTACTACAACAAAGCCTACAATAAATCGCCTAATCCTCTGACACAACAGAAGATTGCAGAGATTCTTCTTTTACAAGGAAAGCTCGAAGAGGCAGAATTCCTAATCCAGCACATATTTGATGCATTCAACCAGGAGAAGATCTCTTTATACACGATAAATGTTGGAAATGACTCATTCCTAGCACAACTCAACCTGCTGAATAGAGATTTGCAAATAGCAAAAAACAACCGGCAAATTATAACAAGCCGTGGGAAATTACTAGTACGAGCTAGGCTTTTTTTCCAAAAAAAAATAAAGATAAAATATCTCGACAATATCTACAAAAAATACATAATAAAAGATAGTCTCAAAAAGGTAAGGCACTCTGAGAATAGCCAAGGATTTCTGACACTAGCAATCGCAAACAAAAATTATAAAAAGACAGCTAACAAGTATCTCGAGAAAGCAAGCCAGACAACAGATGATAAAAAGATAGAAAGAAGAATAGAGATTGCTAGGCTACACATCAATAAGAAGAATATTGAACTTGCACAAACAATTCTAGAGAACCAGCAAGAGATAAGCGCTAAAGAGCGAAACAGAATAATGCTAGAAATACTCGGAAAATGTGGAGAATTTGATAGGAAAATCTTCTCATTAGCAATACAACATTCTCCAGCAATATATGCAAATAATTTCAAGAGAATAAAGGTCTTTGCTCAAGAGGAAGAGAAAGAAGAACTCAAAAATATCTTTAGCCAGGGAATATTCAAATTCACAAACGAACAAGAGTCATGGGCAAAGCTGAAGATAGTTGATAACAGCGAGAAGAGGAAACAAATTATTCTTCTTGATCATTCAAACAATATTATCTTCGCATACAATACAGAAAGCTACCAGATAACCAAGAAAAACATCAGCACAATCTATAATGACTTTGTCTCCGAACTCTTCGGCCTTCCAAGATAGTTCTCTTCGACATCACGAATAAAGCCCAAGATAGAATTAAAGAGAGGTCTCTGCAAGCTTGTATAAAGAAAGAGACAATGATGCTTTCTCTTCAAACCTGACACATCAAGCGATTCCGCCCTGACTTGAGGAGATTTAAGCCTCTGCTGGATTCTCAACAAATTCTGATATGGAACAGTTGCATCGCTTCGAGCATGAATTATATATGCGGGAGATTGAATCTTTGGCAACTCCTTCCCTATCTTCTTAAGATTCATATACAAGCTATAAGTCTGCTTAGGATAGATACCATTATAACCAACCCAATTCTCATAACCATCTTGATCAGAATCACTCTTAGCCTTTAACTCTGGTCTAAATTTTTTGATAAAGAAAGAAAGAGGTCGAATGACATAGAATGCAGGTTCATGTATTACAAAAAAAGGATATACTGAGTTCAAGAAGACTGGTGCTGCAATGGTGGTGATTGTATCTGGCATATCATCAGGAGAATTAAACTCCTCTGCAAGCTTCAATGTCAACGCGCCACCCATTGAAGTCCCAACAATATGAACCTCTTCATATTTCGCTCTCAAGCCAAGATAGTATTCACGAAGAAATGCATACCATGTAGAAAAATTCATATCTAACAGATGGTCGGGATGTGTTCCAAAGCCAGGCATTCGAGGAGCAAAGACATCAAATCCAGCCTCATCAGCAAAATCTCCAGGGCTTCGATAGACAGATGGAGTAGACGGAAAGCCGTGAACAAAAAGCATAGCCTTTTTCCTTCCTTTCTCAATAGAAAAGGAGTCAGCCTCAGGAACAAAGACCTTATCTGCTGTTCGGTGGCTCCAATCCTTTGCTTTTTCTCGAAAGAACAAAGGATGATTATTTATCAAAAATAACAAAATTATCACAAAAATAACTGAACATATTACTATAATTGCATCCATTTTAATAGAATAATTTTTTTTTCTTAAAAAAACAACGCTTTATCCTTATTATTTAATTAAAAAGCTAAAAAAAAATAAATTTTTATTGATTTGTAATTTTTTACATTCTATATTAAAATATAACTGTTCAGGAGGATAAACAGTGATATTACATTATGAATTTATTAAAGTTGCAAAAAAGTTTAAAGATAAAGATGCAATCGTAGACCATACAACAGGGAAGACCTTATCTTACAAGAAGGCGCTAATCGCCTCTTTCATATTAGAGAACAAACTTTCAAGCAACAAAGAAGAAAATGTTGGAATACTATTACCAACTTCAGCTGGAGCAATGCTTTCTATACTTGCTTCATGGATATCAGGAAAGACCCCTGTAATGATAAACTACAGCATGGGAGTTGAAGAAAATTGTGAATTTGCTCGTAAGAAATGCAATTTTTCAACAATAATAACTTCTAAAGCATTCTTAATTAAAATGAGAATGAAACCTAGCGAGAATATGATTTTTCTAGAAGACATATTATCGAATGTATCAAAGGTTGACAAGATCAAGGCCTTGATCAAATCTCTCGGTAGTGCAGAAAGTGTCATAAAGAGGATTGCAAAAGTTGACGAGGACAAGAATATTGTAATACTTTTTACAAGTGGAAGCGAGAAAGAACCAAAGGCTGTCCCTCTAACACATAAGAATATTGGAACAAATGTTACAGATATTATTAAGGTATTCAAATTATCAGACAAGGATATAATCTTCAGCATTCTACCTCTTTTCCATGTCTTTGGATTTAACACACTTTTTGCAGTACCAATAACAATGGGAATGACAATCAACACCTATGCGAACCCGCTTGACTTTAAGAAAGTGCCTGAACTTGTGCGAGAGACTGGTTCGACACTGATGGCCTCTACACCAGCATTTCTCGGAGGATATCTCCGCGAAGCTAAGCCAAATGACTTTGCCAAGATGCAGAATCTTGTCGCTGGAGCAGACAAACTCCCAGAATGGATTCGAGCTGGATACAAGAAAGATCACGGTGTAGAAGTGCTTGAAGGCTATGGTGCAACTGAGACCAGCCCAGTAATCTCTACAAACCTAATCGGAGCAAACAAGCCTGGAAGTATCGGACAGGTAATGCCAAGCCTCAAAGTCAAAATAATCTCCGAAGATGGCAAAGTGCTCTCAGCTGGCGAACAGGGTAAAATCCTTGTAAAAGGCGACAGCGTCTTCTCTGGCTACCTTGACGGTGAAGCTCAAACAAAGGCTGCATTTATCGACGGATGGTATGATACCGGAGATATAGGAATTCTAGACGAAGATGGCTTTCTCTGGCACAAAGGTAGGGCAAAGCGATTTGAGAAGATTGGTGGCGAGATGGTCTCACTTATCAAGATTGAGAATATACTTGAGGCTCTTCTTCCAAGCGGTACAGATTGTTGCGTAGTAGGCATCCCTGACGAGAAGAAAGGAACCAAGCTCGTAGCAGCAATCACAAACACAGAGATAGATGAGAATGAGATAAAAAAAGAGATGCTTGCAACTCTACCTGCAATCGCAGTACCAAAACAATTTATGTATTTTGACAACCTTCCTAAGATGGGAAGTGGAAAGATTGCATTCCGAGAAATTGAGAAAATGGTAAAGAACAAACTAGAAGAAATTAAGGAATAACAGATGGAATTTAACAATTACTTTGATCCTGTACCAAAGGTTATGGCACACCGTGGAGATTCAAAATTTTTCCCAGAAAACACAATGCCTGCATTCATAAGTGCAGCAAATCTTGACGTAGATGTAATAGAGACTGATATACATATCACAACCGACAACCAGGTTGTGATATGGCACGACCAGTCGCTTGAACGAGTCTCAAATAAGAAAGGAAAGATTTCAGAATATTCATATGAGGAGCTACTCGAAGTAGATCCTGGTCATAACTTTACAAATGACGAGGGGAAGACATTTCCTTTTCGAGGTAAGGGATTAAAGATTGTTGAATTTTCAGAGCTATTACAAAGCCTACCAAATATGCGGTTTAATGTAGATTTAAAGACAAATTCTAACCGTCTTGTACAGCAAACCATTGAAATATTAAAAAAGACAAACTCCCTTCATAGAGTTTGTCTAGGCTCTTTTCACACTGAGAATATTGTCAGGCTAAGAAAACTCTGCCCTGAAGTAATAACATCTTTCAGCCCTGCTGAAGTGAAAAGATATGTAATACAACATAAATTAGGTATTTTTAATTTTAATAAGAGATTTAAAGGAAAAAGCTTCATGATTCCAGTCAAACAAGGCTCTATAACAATTGTGACTAAGGGGTTTTTAAACGCTGTCCACAAAAAAGGGTTATATGTTCATGTCTGGACAATCAACGAAGAAGAAGAGATGGCTAAACTACTTAAGCTAGGAGTAGATGGAATCTTTACAGATGATCCGCGATTGCTTATCGAAACAGTAAGTAAAAATAATCTATAAAATAGTGAAAAAAATCTATGTTTCTCTTGAAAGAAGTACTTTAAACTTTTATTATCAATATAATTGATAATAAATATCAAAAGGAGTTACCAATGATTGTAGAAGGTCTTATTATCACTGGCATTGGTTTGGGTGTTGTATTCTCCTTCCTAGTTCTTTTAATCTTCTGTATGAAAGGAATGTCTGCTGTAATTATCAGATTTTTCCCAGACAAGATTATCGAAGAGCCAGTAAGAGGTGGACAATCACTGAACAATGAAATCGCTGTTGCAATAGCAGCTGCTAAAGCTTTTAGCAAAAAATAAACTATTATTAAATGGGGACAAATTAAGATGAAAAAAGACGTAAAATTTATGGTTACTGCATTCCGAGACGGTTTTCAGTCTGCATACGGAGCCAGAGTTCTTACAGATGACTTTCTGCCAGCAGTAGAAGCTGCAGCAGCCGCAGGTATCACACATTTCGAAGCAGGTGGTGGAGCAAGATTCCAAGCGCCTATTTTTTATTGTAACGAAAGTCCATTTGACATGATGGATAGATTTAGACAAGCAGCAGGTCCGAACGCAGATCTTCAGACCTTAGCTAGAGGTGTAAATGTTGTAGGACTAAGCTCACAGTCAAGTGACATTATCAATCTACACGCTCAACTTTTTAAAAAACACGGAATTACAACTATCCGAAACTTCGATGCTCTTAACGATGTAGAGAACCTAATTTACTCAGGAAAATGTATCGTAGATGCTGGGCTTAGACACGAAGTTGTAGTTACAATGATGGGACTTCCTCCTGGAGGAGAAGGTGCTCATGACAAAGATTTCTATGTCAACACACTAAAGAAGATCCTTGATGCTGGAATCCAGTTTGATTCAGTATGTTTCAAAGATGCATCAGGAACAACCACTCCAAAAGTAGTATACGAGACAGTAGAAGCAGCACGAAAGCTTCTTGGAAAAGATATGAATATGGTATTCCATAGCCATGACACTGCTGGTATCTGTATCAACCAGTACAAAGCTGCACTAGATGCTGGAGCAAGTCAAATAGACCTATCTCTACAGCCTGTTTCTGGCGGAACTTGTCAGCCTGACCTATTAGTTATGTGGCAAGCACTAAGAGGAACTGAATATGATCTAGGAATAGATCCAATTAAGATTCTTGAAGTTGAAGAAGTCTTCAAAGAGTGTATGAAAGACTACTTTTTCCCACCAGAAGCATCTGAAGTTAATCCAATGATAGCTTTCAGCCCTCTTCCAGGTGGAGCTCTTACTGCTAATACTCAAATGCTAAGAGACAATGGAATCATGCACAAATTCCCAGAGATCACTAAAGCAATGAACGAAGTTGTTATGAAGGGTGGTTTCGGAACTTCTGTAACTCCAGTTAGCCAGTTCTACTTCCAGCAGGCCTTTAACAACGTAATGTTTGGACCTTGGGAAAAGATTGCTGATGGTTACGGAAAGATGGTTCTTGGTTATTTTGGAAAGACTCCAGTTGCACCAGATCCTGAAATTGTTAAGATCGCAGCTGAGAAGATGCAACTAGAACCAACTACAAAGAAGGTTCTTGAGATCAACGATGCAAATCCAAAACTTGGAATTGAAGCTGCTAAGGCTAAATTGAAAGAAGAAAACCTTGACATAACTGATGAGAATATCTTTATCGCAGCAGCATGTGAAGAGAAAGGAATTCACTTCTTAAAAGGTGATGCTAAAGTCAATGTAAGAAAGAATGAGAAAAAGGCTGAAGCAGGCTCTACTCCAGCAGCTGATGGCTACACTGTAACAGTTAACGGCAAGAAGTTTGGCGTTAAACTTGACGGTGACAAGGCAGTAGTGAACGGTAAGAGTTACGATATCAGCGTAGTAGAAGGTCTTGATGCATCAGCAAATACAGCAGCTCCAGCAGCAAGTGGTGGCGCACATGAGACAATTGTTGCACCAATGCCAGGTCTTATCTTAAAGATAAACATTGCTGAAGGCGATGAAGTAAAAGTTGGTGACGAACTACTAGTTCTTGAAGCAATGAAGATGCCAAACCCAATCACTGCACATGTAGATGGAGTTGTAAAAGCTATCAAAGTTAAGCCACAAGATCAAGTAACACAAGGCACAGTACTTGTAGAAATAGGTTAAGGAGTGTTTCGGCATGAAATTGTCCGTAAAAAATAAAAAATTCAGAGTAGGAGCAATCCTCCTGCTACTAGCAATATCTGTTTCATCTTGTACAAATGAATCAGACTCTCTTACTGTGCTTTCAGACAGCGAAGCACAGTACCAAGAGTTTGCATTCTCTGCAGATGGATATGAAAAACAATGGTTCTCAGTTAGACTAAGCCAAGGCAAAAGAGTATTAATCGACTGGACTAACATCAACCTTAAAGCTATCAGAGAAGAATCAACTTCTGACTTAGCTGAAATTGATCCAGAAAGCCCAGAAGCCAAACTTGCAGGTTATATTGAGAATAACAAAGAGATAGCTCAGATTGACCACACAAAGAAGAAAGACTATACAATCTTTGAGACAAATTCTGAGTATGAAGCAGCTAAACTTGCTGGGTTCACTGGCTTTGCCTATATCAAAGAGTTTGCAGGAGATAGAGAGCTTAAAGAGTTCAGAATTGTATATAATAGATTTGAATATCTTAATAGCGATGAGATCCTTGCACTAATTAAGAAAGAGGCTAAGCTTAAAGAGAATAATAAGTTAGGAGAGTATTCACTTGCATATATAAATGTTGAAACAATCTCTCTATCTTTTATTCAGCTATGGAACTCAACTGGAATTAACGGCTTTATGCAAAGCGCTCAAGCTAAGAATCTTTCTGCAAAGAAAGAGACTGCTGCCTACAACGCCTACAAGAAAAGCCACTCCGAGTCAATTGCAGAAACTGCGACATTCGGAGGTTTCGGAAACCTATTTATGATAGGTATTGGATTTCTATTACTATTCTTAGCAATTAACAAAGGTTTTGAACCACTACTTCTAGTTCCAATTGGAATCGGAGCAATCCTTGCAAATGTACCATTTGTGGGAATTGCAGGACCAGATGGCTTTATAGGAATGCTCTACAACATGGGAGTAAAGACTGGTCTTTTTCCACTTCTAATATTTATGGGAGTTGGAGCAATGACAGATTTTGGACCACTGATTGCAAATCCAAAGACATTCATCCTCGGAGCAGCTGCACAAATTGGTATCTTCGGAGCACTAATTATAGCAGTAATCCTTGGAGATCTATTCACTGTAGGTGGTGCACCACTATTTGATCTATATGATGCAGCATCAATTGGAATCATCGGAGGTGCAGACGGTCCTACAGCAATATTTGTAACCAGTAAATTATCGCCAGATCTGTTAGGAGCAATTGCAGTAGCAGCATACTCTTACATGGCGTTAGTTCCAATCATCCAACCTCCAATCATGAAGGCTCTTACTACAAAGAAAGAGAGAGGAATAAAGATGGAGCAGCTTCGAACAGTATCAAAGAGAGAGAAGATCCTTTTCCCTCTTGTTGTAATGTTTGTTACCGCACTTCTTCTACCTTCAGCAATTCCATTGCTTGGAGCACTGATGTTTGGAAACTTAGCAAAAGAGTGTGGTGTAACTGACAGACTTTCTGACACAATGCAGAATGCTCTTATCAATATTGTTACAATCTTCTTAGGCCTTTCAGTAGGATCTAAGATGCAGGCAGAGATGTTCCTCAAGGTTCAGACACTAGCAATCCTTGCTCTTGGTCTTATAGCCTTCTCAATGGGAACAGGAACAGGAGTAATCTTTGCTAAGTTTATGAACTTAGTATCAAAGAAACACCCAATCAACCCGCTAATCGGTGCAGCAGGAGTATCTGCAGTACCAATGGCAGCACGTGTCGTTAGTAAGGTCGGTCAAGAGGAGAACCCTCATAACTTCCTACTAATGCATGCGATGGGGCCAAATGTTGCAGGAGTTATCGGATCAGCAGTTGCTGCAGGTATCCTTCTTAACCTTGTACCATTCCTTGCAGGTTAATCTAGCCTTTATATAGAAAAAACCCGGAGCAATCCGGGTTTTTTTTGATTTTCTCCATAAATAGCATATATTTAGTATATAATCTATGGGGGATAAATGAAGATATTCAGATATTTTCTTTTTTCAATATTTATATCAACTAACATCTTTGCCAACCTAGAACTAACAGAAAAAGAGAAAGCATGGCTACAAGATCACCCTGTGATAAGAGTCTCTAATGAGACAAATTGGCCTCCATACGATTTTAAAGAGACAAAACCAGAAGGGTACGCAATTGATTTACTCAGAATCATCGAGTCTAGACTCGGCGTCGAATTCAAATTCATCAGCTCCTCATCATGGGGAAGACTAGTTGAAATGGCAGAAAAACGACAAATAGACGTGATACACCCCCTCGCTTTCACAGAAGATCGCGCAGAATACCTTAATTTCACAACACCAATACTCGAACTTATTCCAGTATTAGCTGTTAGAAAAGATTTCAAGCCTTTACACAAAATAGAGGATCTAGCTGGATACAAGCTAGGAATAATACCAAGCTTCTCATATCACAGAGAGCTAATGGAAGATTATCCCGAAATTAATTTTGTCCAAGTAGTCTCACCAGCTCACGCACTAACCCATCTCTCCGCAGGACGTATAGATGCCTACGCTGATAGCCTTGGTAGTGTAAACTATTTCATAGAGAAGTTTTTTCTGACAAACATAGAGATAAAGAGCGAGTTGGAATTTGACAAATTCGGGGTTCTCGACATGAGAGTCGGAATAAGAAATGACTGGCCAGAATTCTATGAAATTTTCCAAAAGGCACTAGATTCAATAACCGAAGATGAAAAAGTAGAACTAAGAAGAAAATGGATTTTTTCATATAAAGATATAAAATACTATAATCCAAATCAGACAGAAAAGGCAAAACTCTCAAACCACAGAATAATTAGACTAAAACAACTTGGGAACATACCTCCTATCGCACAGGTAAATAGGTTAGGAAATAGAGAGGGAATATTATATGAGTATTTCAAAATCCTTGAAGGATCTCTCAATCTTATGACAACAATTATTGAAAAAAAAGAGTACACAAACGACGATGTAGACTTAATTTTTCCTGTCGCAAAGACAGACAGTATAATCCCTGGCTTCGGGCAGCGAATCAAACTTACAGAAACCCCAATCAGTATTTGCTTCAACAAGAAATACAACATATTCAGTAATTTCACAGATCTCTCAAACGAGAAGATCGGAATGCTTCGAGAATTCAAAGATATTCCCGAACTAGCAACAATCATACATAAGAACGAAATTACCTACTACGACAACATACAGGAAGGTCTAGTTGCAGTATTCAAATCAAATATAAATATATTTTATGGGCCTTCATACGAGGTTACCTACCACTTAAATAAAAATAAATCTCTGCAGCTCAAGACAATAATAGATCCTGAAATTAAATTCGGCTATTATGTAGCAGTCTCCGACAACATAGATTGGATAATTCCCATAATCGAGAAGACGTTGTTATCTGTAGATGATTATTCTCACCAACAGATAACAAAGAAGTGGACAAGTTTCACATACGAGCAGGGAATAAATTGGAACATAATTGTAACCTTCATCCTCTCGGTTATATTTGCTTCAGGAATAATCATACTTTTTTTCACATTTAAATGGAAAAAACTCCTAGACATATCAAAAACGCAAGAAAAAATACACTCAAGACTCTCTGAGAATGAAGTTGAATACAAAAATAGAATAAAAGACACACAACTCTTTGTAGCAAAAATCATGCACGAACTCAAAAACCAACTTAACCCACTAGCAGGATTTGTCGAGCTATTAGACTTAACGCCACTTAACGAGAAGCAGAAAAACTACCTGAAGCAGATTGACCTAAGCAGAAGCAGCCTGCTAGACCTTCTTCAGAAAATCGACTACTACATCAAGATTAGCTCAAAAGAAAATATCCTAGAAAAAGATCTAATTGAGACAAAGAATTTCATCTCAATAATTGAGAATAACTTTACAAGCAAGGCTCACACAAAGAACATAGAATTGATAATAAAGGTCTCAGAAGATTTTCCAGACTTTTTTCACATTAACTATGAGGCGTTAATGCTAGTAATCAACGAATTGCTAAAAAATGCAGTAGAATTCACCAGCTCAGGCTTTGTCGAGATAGATTTCAATAAATACAAAAGCCCTAAGCACCAGGCTTTTGATCTAGAACTGATAATCTCCGACTCCGGAATAGGCTTTGGAGATATAACAACAGATACAAAGGATACGACAGAAGACTTCTTCGCACATGCAGAAAAGGTCTCTAGCGGACTAGGACTTCCTCTTGTCTACGCAGTAATAAAAAAGCTCAACGGCTCGGTAAAATTTAAATCAACAGATGGGAAGGGTTCACAGTTCAAAATAAGATGCTACGACATCAAATATGAGATAAACAATCCGCAAGACCTGATTAAGACAAAAGAAGAACTAGAGATGGAAAAAATAATATTCGAAAACTCAAAGATCCTCATCGCAGATGACATCAAATACAATATTACTGTAATCAAACGACTTCTCAACAATTCAGGGCTTGATTTCACAGAAGTATACAATGGCCGAAAAGTCTTCGAACAACTGAAGATAAACCGACCTGATCTAATATTTCTTGACATGAGAATGCCAAACGTAGATGGCTTCGAAATTGCAGAAAAGATAAAAGAGACGCCAGAATTCTCAGACATCCCAGTCATCGCAACCTCATCATCGCCAGAAATCCACAAGAAGGTAATATCACTAAGAGTTTGCGATGGATATCTCCAGAAGCCTTATAAAAAAGCAGACATCTACCGCGAACTCATGAGATTTTTGCCATACACAAAGACCTAACAATCTATGCTGATCCCCGCTAAAGAGGCCACCAGCTGATCAATCTCGCTTCTGTATCAAATAACACTGGTGGATCTTCTGGTCGCGCTGAAAATCCATATCTATCGTCTTCGGCGTTATATCAACAATCTGCAGATCCGCCAATGATTCATAATCCATCTTAAATTTCCTGAAATTGTTAGAAAAAATCAGCAATCCACCATCTCTTAGCTTCGATGTAGCTGCCTTAATAATCCTCACATGGTCATTCTGCACATCGAAGACCTTATTCTCACTCTTAGTATTTGAGAAAGTTGGCGGATCTAGAAAAATCAGATCAAACCTATCCGTAGTCATCCCAAGAAAATCAAAACAATCCTCCTGAACATAACGATGGAAAGAATCATCAAACCCATTCTCTACCATATTCTCCTTAGCCCAATTCAGATAGGTCCTAGACTTATCGACAGTGACAGTAACCGCACCTTCACTTGCAGCATATAGAGAAGCACTTCCAGTATATGCAAATAGGTTCAGGAAGAAACACTTCTCCCCCGCCTCTTTAATCTCACGAGCAAATTCCCGAATAATATTTCGCGCAGGTCTATGATCTAAAAATATCCCGGTATCCAGAAAATCATCAAAGTTTACCTTAAATTTTAGACCACCCTCTTCTATCCAGAAAAACTCATTCTTCAAATCACGTCGAACATATTGGCTGCGACCTTTCTGTTTAGCCCTAGTCCGAAGATGAACCACAGGATTATCATCAGCAAATACAACTCCGACACTTCGGATAATCTCAGAAAGCCTCCGAGACCTCTTCGACTCAGGAATCTCGGCAGGTGGCGCATACTCACTGACAACAAGATGCATCTGCCCATCTAAAGTCTTATAGACCTCGATAAAGGCAGAGTATTCAGGAAGATCAGCATCATAACAACGGAAGCAAGAGATCTGATTCTTTGTCCGCCACTTTTTCATCTGCTTTAAATTCTTCTTAATACGATTTATCAACATCTCCATTCCCGGAGAGATAGCATCCTCGTCGTGAGGCTTTCTAGCCTTTTCAGAATCAATCCTGAAATTCGCGAGAAAACACTCGATTTTACCATTAAGCAAATTATTCACCTTATGTGGCTTGAGCGGAATCTTCATCGACAACTCATGATTTGAAGTGAAGAGAGAGAAGCCCCAACCATCAAAGCCAGCAACAACCTGCTGCCCAAGATTAGAGTAGAGCTGAAGAGCTGAATCGAAGTCAGAAAGTCTCTCACCATACGGCGGATTAGTCACAATCAGACCTTGCGGTAACTCTTTACCTATTTTTTTAGAAAAAAATTCAGATGAAACTGTTGTAGCATCAGCAACAAAGAGCCTCACATAATCACTGACCCCAGCCCTCTCCAAATTTTTCCTGGCAATATCAATAGCCCTCGGATCGAGATCAGAACCAATGAAGATATTATCAGTATAACTGATTAATGCCTCGACCTCGCCTCTAATCTGCCTATAGATCTCAGCAGAATGATCCTTCCAGAACTCGAAGCCAAAATGTGAACGCAACAGACCTGGCCCATAACCAAATGCAATCAGCGCAGCTTCTACAAGCAAGGTACCACTACCACAGAACATGTCGATAAAAGTTCCCCCATCCTTGCATAACTCCTTCCAATTAGCACGATAGAGAAGTGCTGCAGCAAGGGTCTCCTTCAAAGGCGCCTCAACTGCCTGCTGCCTATAACCTCGCTGGTGAAGACTACCACCAGAAAGATCTATGTAGAACCCAGCAGTAGTTCGAAGAAGCTCAAAGAAGAGTCTTATATCTGGAGAATCTTTATCGATATCAGGTCTAGTTCCCTCTTTTTCCCTAAAAAAATCACAAATCGCATCTTTAACCTTCATTACTGCAAAGTTAGTATTATTAAAGCCTACCCGGCTCACATCAAAGACATTACTCCCGATTAAGATTGAATTTTTTCCAGAAAAAAACCTCCCCCAATCTATGCTGTGCGCTTGACGATACAGATCATCTGGATCTGCGACCTCACACTCGTGAATCTTCAGTAACAAGCGATTCACCACGCGAGCAGAGAGACAGACCCGGTAGACAACACTCAGATCCCCCTCAAACTCAACTCTCCCTTTCGAAGACCTGATAAAATTCCCGCCGCAACCAGCGATCTCACTTTGAACAATATCCTCTGTATTTGCTGGACACAACGCTAACAATCTATATAAATCTGACATATTCTCTCCCATCTCATCTCCACTCCGGAGTCTCCAATAAATCTACTACACTAACCAGGAAAAATCAACTCCAGCCAGCTACCCAATCCCCCGATAATATGGTAATCTTAATCATGTTATATAACCTACACACACACTCAAACCTATCAGACGGACGGAACTCGCTTGAGCAGATAGTTGAAACTGCGGCAAATGAGAATATCGAAATCTTGGGAATCTCTGACCACAGCACTGTGCCTTTCCCAACAGAGTGGAATATGAAGGATGAAAACGTGGAAGTTTATCTGAAGGAGATTGAGAGACTTCGCGAAATCTATCCATCCGTAAAAATTCTTGCAGGAATCGAGGGAGATTTTATTCCAGGAGTACAGAATTTTTCCCAAATGAGCGATTTCGAATATATAATTGGAAGTGTCCACTATGCGTTGACAGATGGAGAGCCAGAGAGCTTCGACTCTTCGCCAGATGCATTTGACAAAATCGTGAAGAATTTCTATAACAACGATGTCCAGAAATTCATAAAATACTACTACGATGCCCTGCTTCAGATGGTTGATTCTTGCCGATTCGATATCGTAGGACACCTTGACCTTGTCAAGAAATTCAATACGGTGCGGCCATCCTTCGACGAGCAGGCAAAGGCTTACAAATCAAAGGTCTACGAGGTTCTCGAACTTATCAAGGAATGCAGCCTCACTGTCGAATTGAACACTGGGGGGATTACTCGCAACCTGATGAAAGATCCTTATCCTTCTTTTGATTTTATCAAGCTAGCACGACAGATGGATATCCCGATCTGCATTAATTCAGACTCTCACGCAGCAAATACCCTGCTAAAGAACAGGGAAATAGCAGTCGAGGCAGCCTTGAGTGCTGGCTACAAGTATGAATACATCCCTGTAATTGATAAATTTCAGGATCTCAAATAATTTTACATATGAAAAACCCAAGGCAGATAACCTTGGGCTTATTTAGACCTATAATTAAGTCCTTATTGGTACGAAGTTAAGCCTATTTATGCTTCTTCCAATCAATTCTCCAGTTATGGTCTTTCAACTCTGATTTATCGTAATCCATTCCCATGTTTCCACCTGGATTCATAATATTATTAGGGTCAAAGTATTGCTTAAGAGCCTTGATTGCTCCCATCTCAGTATCTCCAAGATGTTCCTGCATCCATGGACCAATCATTCGACCTACACCGTGGTGGTGAGACAACGAACCGCCATACTTATTTATCGCGTCAAAGATTCCTGTCTGAAACTCCTGATACTCTTTCATATCATTCATCTTACAGAAAAAGATAAAATAAAGATTTGTTCCACCTGGATAGAAGTGTGAAGCATGTGTTAGACAGCCAGTATTTGGTCTAGACTTAACATACTCTCTAACTCCCTTGTGAAGTGCATGAAGATTATCCCAAGTAACGCCTGATTCAGTTGTATCTAGAATCATTGCGTAGTCGTTCAAATCCTCTCGCAAATATGGATCCTTGTATCGGCCGTGTTCCCAACTTGATAGAGCATATTTAGTCAAAGACATTCCGCCGTGTTTTCGGCAGATTCTCTTTGCTTTTCGTCTTACATTCTTTGCAAAGCCTTTCTCACCACAAGTTCTTGCTAGGAATAGGCATCTAGTTCCATCTTTGTAACCAAACACCTTCATTATAGGATCAAGAGGAGTTCCCGCAACCCCATACAATCTAAGACCCATAGCAGTCTCTTCTGGATCTGAAATTCTCATTACTCCAGGAAAACCGAACTCACCCTGAGAGATCTCTCGACAAGCATTAACTCCATCTTCCCAAGTTCTAAATACATAAGAGAAGCCATACTTAGTCTCTGGACTATGATAGAAAATCTTCATTGTCAATGCAGTGATAACACCATAACAGCCCTCACTACCCTTGATCATATCAAGAACCTTAGGACCTGATGCTGTTGCTGGATAGACATGAGTCTGAATAACTCCTTTTGGAGAGACAAATTCAACTCCCATCACGATATCACAAGCATCTCCGAAGTATGAAGACTCCTGACCAGAACCAAGTGCTGCAACCCAACCACCGACAGAAGAGTACTCGAATGACTGTGGAAAATGTCCACAAGTATAGTTTTTCTTAGTCTTGTGACTCTTCTTTGAATTGTTCAATACTGCCTCATAAGCAGGACCCATCATACCAGATTGAACAGTTGCAGTCTTGTTAAGCTCATTTATCTCAAGAACCTTGTTCATATGGGTGTTAAGAACAAGAGTAACTCCACCCTTAGTTGGTCTAAATCCGAAGTTTACTGAAGATCCACCACCAAATGTATAGAGTGGGATCTTATGATCATTACAATATTTTACAATATCACTGACATCCTGAGTATGTCTTGGATGTACAACAAGATCAGTTACATCCCCGATTAGATTCTGCCTAAGCTCAAGAGCCTCTTCCATTGTCTTTCCAGTAGAGTAGAACAATCTATCATAGTCTGACAAAGAGATATTCTCACTGCCAACAATCTTTGTAATCGCCTCTACATGTTTCTTGTCAATCAAAGAGGGCTTGTCTGGAATTGCTACCTGCTCTCTTCCTTCAAACTCCTTAGTTCTAAAATCATCATCTGTCAAGCCAAACTGATCCTTCATGTACTGATACATCTTTGACTTTGGATGTTTGAACCCATCTGGGGCTCCCCATTTAAAAACTGATCTGTATGATCCCTTCTCTGGCACTTTCTCAGACCAATCTGGTTGATAACCTTTACTTTTACCCATAAATCTCTCCTATCTATAATTATTATATGTCAGTAGTTGCTATTAAACGAACACCTAACCCAAGTAAATTGTCCGCTACAATATCCCCAACCTTTAACCTACGATCAACTTTGATTAAATTTATCTCCCTCATAAAATCAAAGATCTTATCTAAATCCACATCACTCTCAGTCCGAACTGGAAGACGTGGGAAATCATCAAAAACAGTCGCAACCGTTGTTGTAATTGTACGCACAGGATTAAGCATCTCCTGACGCGCATAATCAATCCCTTTGCGGCACCTATTCCCAGTCACAACAATCTCATCACCATCTACCGTAATCTCAAGCTGGCAGCCCTGTGGGCAACTTATACAAACCTTATTCATTGTTAGCCTCCACAAGATTGAAGACCAGAGACCTATCCTTGTGAACAATCTTCTCTGGCTTGATTATAACTTTTTCCATTTCAGGAGGTCTTAGAACCATGTATTTCTTTGAAAAAACTACATCATCCCCATTCTTCACCTCAAGACGCGCATTACGACACTCTTTTTTTACCCTAAAATAAAAAATTAAATCCTCACTGCTACAAGGATCTGCAAACTGCGGAACCTTGTATAAGAATTTGCCATTATCCTCAACAGGGAGAGACTCGCCACGAAGAAGCTCTCCCTTCGCAAATAAAGCAGCAGATCTGCCCGCAATCTCCCCAGACTCTGAGACAAAGTCAGCCAAATCATTTACATGCAAAGCATTTCCACAAGAGAAGGCGCCATCCAACATTGTGTGCATATTCTGGTCCACATACGGGCCTTTTGTAGAGTTATCAAGAACCAGGCCAAGGGTCTCTAGCATATCATTCTCAGGGATAAGTCCAACAGAGAGAATCAAAGAGTCGCAAGGTATATACCGTTGAGTTCCCTCAACTATCTTAAAATTGCTATCAATCTGCGCAACTTCAACACCCTCTACCCTCTCCTTTCCGAAGACGCGAGTAACAGTAGTACTCAGATGTAGCGGAATATTAAAATCCTCAAGACACTGCGCAATATTTCGCGAAAGCCCTGAAGGCTCTGATTTAATCTCATAGACCCCCTCGACCTCAGCACCCTCAAGCACCAACCTACGAGCCATAATCAAACCAATATCACCAGAGCCAAGAATAACCGCCCTCTTCGAAGGCATATAGCCCTGGATATTTATAAAAAACTGGGCCTGCCCCGCAGTCATAACACCTGCAGGTCGCGTTCCATGAATAAAAACCTGCTTTGCAGATCTCTCACGGCAACCCATAGCAAAGACAATAGACTTTGTACCAACACGGGCGACACCCTTAGAATTCTGAATCTCTAACTCAAAGCCTCTTTCCAACTGCTTAATTTCTCTAACAAAAGAGTTCAAAAAGACCTTCACCCCACACTCTCTCAACTTCTCAATCTCTTTACAAGCATATTCAGGACCAGTCAACCTCTGGTTAAACCTCTCTAGCCCAAAGCCATCATGAATACACTGCTTAAGAATACCACCAAGCCTATCTTCACGCTCTATCAAAAGGGTAGAAGCTCCTGACTCATGACTACTTACCGCAGCAGCAAGCCCTGCAGGCCCTCCACCTATGACAACAACATCATAACTAGCTACAATCATTGTACATCCTCCTGAGCCGAAGTTTTAACATATGAGTAATCTATATCACCTTTTGTCTTTTTCAATATAACAGGAGATCTTCCACCTTTCTTAGTAATAGCCTCGACAGGCAAGCCAGTCTCCTCTTGAATTATCTGAAAAATCCTTGGAGTACAGAACCCACCATGACACCGACCAGTTATTGCTCCAGTTCGACGCTTGATACTGTCAAGAGAGACTGGAACAAGTGGAGATCTAAATACATCACGGATTTCACCCTCTGAAATCTGTTCACATCTACAAACAATTGTTCCATATTTAGGGTTCTTCTTGACTAACTCCTCTAAATGCTTAGCATCCATAGAACGAGTCTCAGGAATAGAAAATTTTCTCTTCTCAGAGTAATTAGGATTCTTATCAATGACCATCTTCGAAGAGAGTATATCCAAAGACATATTCACTACATCCTCAGCAATTGCAGGTGCACTAGCAAGTCCAGGTGATTGAATTCCTGCTACATGGATAAAATTTCTAACCCTCTTTGACTTCTCAATTATAAAATCTTCTTTGTATGTGCAAGCTCTCACCCCTGCAAAGAAAGTGATAATATCAGATACTTCAATTTTTTTATTTAGCTTAAAATGGTTAGAGAGCTGAGAAATATCAACACTCGAAGTAGAATAATCCTCTCTCTCCACGACCTCATGCGCAGTAGGACCAATCAAAACATTTCCTTCGATTGTCTTAATCAAACCTCCGCCCTTAGTCTTTGTCTTTGCAAGATTAAAACTAGGTCTTGCCATAATATGATTCAAAAACTGAGCCTTCTTTCTATCAACAATAACATCTACACCTTTTCTAAAATGCAACGAGTAGAATTTATCTCCCGCAAACTCTGCTATCTTATCCGCCCACGCACCAGCAGAATTTATAACCAACCCAGCCTTGATACTACCCTTATTCGTAGCAACTGAATAAATACCATCTCCATCCTTCTCAAAACCAGAGACCAAAGTGTCGAGCGAGACCTTAACCCCATTTTCAACCGCATGCTCAGCTAGTGCAACAACAAGCCGATAAGGCGAAAGCTGACCAGTTGTAGGCATATAAAAAGCACCATATTGTTTGCCCTCGATGTAAGGCTCCTTTCTCATCAGTGATTTCCTGCTGATATATCGCGTACCCTTTACACCATTAGCCCGTGCTCTCATTTTAAATATAGGAAGTAACAAACGCAAAGCAGAAGATCCAAAAACGATCAAAGATCCAGGTCTAAAAAAAGGAACATTCAAATCTTCACAAAGCTTAGTGTATGCCTCGTTTCCTCGCACATTATACTTAGCCTTCAAACTCCCGGGTTTAGCTGCAATACCAGGATGAATAACCCCATCATTTCTCGAAGATGCATGCATCCCCACATCTGATTCCTTCTCAAGAAGCAAAACAGATAAATTGTATGCTGATAATTTACTTGCAATAGAACAACCGATAACTCCTGCTCCGATAATAACTACATCATAGATACTACCATTTAGAGACTCATCAGTTAGCGAAGCCTTAGGAAAAGGCTCTTCTTTTAGATTTTTTATTGAAACATTACTTATAACCTGATTAAACGGGAACCCAGCAGCGATATAACCTGCTTCAAGTTTTTGATCTAAAGAATCAACCTCACCCTCTAATAAGACACTCTCATTAACCAAAGATACTTTAATATTTGCAAAACCTTTTTTAATTAATTTCTTTTCTAAAGATTGGAGAAACTTTTGCACCCTAACCTCCTATGCTCATACAAACAAGAACATACTTTATTTTAGGGTGAGTAATGATAATTGTCAAACAAAAAAGAACACAAATGACACATTAATGTTACATATTTATGAAAATTGAACAAAAGCGAACACTTTCGACAAGAGTTAAGGCAATGAAATTAGAAAATCCTGTCCGTAGATTCTACCAAGACCACGATAACCAAGCATCACAGTTGCATTCAAATCATTTCCTCGGCTATTAGTCTTCTCTTCTTTACGATAGATAATCTCATCAGTTTTAAAATCATATACAAGCACATAACCCTTTACAACGAGAGATATCTGAGACTGATCATCAGAAAACTCATCTAAAGATGATACTCCAATAACAATCCTATCATAAGTAGTAGCAAATTTCTCTTTAACAACTCGAATAAACTCAGCCTCCGAAACCCTCGATAAATCATTATCAAGCGTGACAACATCAACATTAAAACCTTTCTGCTGCAAGAACATCTCTAAACCATTTGCAGTCTCATGCGCAGTCAATCTATTCCCAGCTCTATCTAAATCATAAATTAAGATTGCTGTCTTTGCAGTAGAAGCATTAGAAAAGACATTATAGGAGGCATTCAAGACCTTAGACTCACCAAGAACCTTCAATCTATTAGCATAATCCGTAATAGTCTCATCCGCAGTATTTGCAACTGGATAGAGCCCGCGAAGATCAGGTCTAAAAGAGAGAGTATAAGCGCCTTTATCATTTACACTCTCCACTGCAAACTGGAATTTTCCTTCTGAATTAGACCTAATCAGCAATGATTTACCAACTCTCTCCCCTGCAGCACCACCCGCCACTTGAAAAGATACCACAATCGGAAGGTCAACAATATTTGCTATACCAGAAAAAGTTGGCTTATTAGTAGCATTCAAACGAATCTCAAAGCTACTACTTGAAAGAGACAACTCAAGCTTCTGAACAACAGAAAAAACTAAATTATAAATATTTGACGCTATTACGTAATCTTCTTTCTTCGCCTTCTTTACAAAATCATTAGTCTGAGAAACAGTATCTTTTAATTTTGAATAAGACATAGGAATCTGATCAGTAAAGACCTCATCATAGAATTTATAAAACTTTGAATAAAAATCATACCACTCTTTATTAAGAACAACTAATGTACTTAAAAAATTACCAGCGGAACTCTCTTTAGAATTATGAAATTGAATAGTATTTATAAAGCCACCAACATTATCAAGCCGCAAAAAATCAAAATCTGTAATATTCTGCTCCAAAGGCTCTGAACTCTTCTTTTTCTTATCATCAATATTCTCAGAATACTCAAATGGATTTGCCAAATTATAACTCTTCAAGGCATTTGCAACACTATCAAATACATCTTTATAGACAGGAGAATCTTCCATAACATCCATCGAGGCAACAATAATAGAAGTGATAAAGTTCAAAGAGACATCCTCGTTCACACTTCTTGAACTAGAACCAGTCTTAATAGATGTCTTAAAAAAGACAAAACCACTATACTCAATATTTTCCGAATTAACCCAAGAAGGAAGATCCTTTGAATCTATCGTCTTACAAGAAGAAAAAAAGAGAGATAAAACAATAAATATATAAAAACCATTTTTTTTCATAGTCAACCTCAGCAATCCTATAATGACCAACACGAGTAGTATAAGGAATTTCTATCTATATAAGTCAAAGTTTGCCCAAAGACATTACTTGACAAGGCAGAAAACTCCCTATCCAAATCTAAGTTAGAACCAGTTACTCTTATAGTATACAATATATTTTCATTTTTTAGTAGCAATTTATTAAAAACTAAAAACTCTTTTTTAAAAAATTCCTCAAGAACAACTACGACCTCATTGTCCTCAAGATTAAAGACCAAATTATAATAAAACCCTAAAGAGAGATCAGCTACAAATTTCTCAACAATCATATCAGCAAACAACTCAACATTATCTTCCACCAACAGGCTTGAATCATCCGAAGGCGTATCAATCTCAGGTGACTCTATCGGTTCAGAACCACCAATCTCCTCATAAAAAAGAGTTTGACCATCCTGAACATTTACAAAACCAACAAAAAAACCACCATTCTCGCCAATCTTATCAATCTCAACAATATAATAACACGACAAAGCATATGCGACCCACTGAGACTGACCAATAGATTGAACATCCCCAGGCTGTGCATTTAGCCAGGCTTCAGAATAAAATGCAATCTCCTTATCCGTCGGAAAGGCAAAACCTTTTTCAGATTCTAAATAAGAAAAAAAGTCATCTATTTCCTGAGAATAGACAATATCCTTGTCCACATAAGGCAAAACCCGAACCTCCGACAACAACAATCTAGCCTCTTCCTCAGAAATCTTTGCCACATCTTGCTCTAACGGACCAAACAGAGTACGATACTTACTCAGAGCAGGCAGATCCTCCACAAGCAAATCAACATCATTACTTGGATCTGAGACTTTATCCTCATAAACAATATCAGGAAAAACTGTAATCACATCATTTTCGCCCACATCAACTGCTCCACCATTCTCTGAATCCTCAGTCTTACACGCGAACAAAATAAAAACAATTAATAACAATAATCCTTTCTTCATATAAACCTCTAATATTTTAATCTTGCACCAATTGTCACATTCAAAGCCATAGGAACACTCCAAGGCTTAACATCATACAACGGAGTATGATATGTAAACGAACCATTCAAAAAAACACCTACATTACTAATAGGAAAATAAGTAAAAACCAAATCCGCCTTAATAGGAACAAACTTCAAAGAAGTATCATCTGGAATCCCCTTCGAAGGGACAAAGCCAAGACCCAACCCAAACCCGGTACTAAGCGAAAATCTGTTAAAATAGTAATCAAACATAAAACCAGCGAAAAGATTAGCGACCATAACGTCATTCTCATCAAAATTAAGACTAAAAATATCATTCCTAGATCTTGATTCCAGTCTCATCAGAAAAGGAATTCCCTCATCCGCAGTAGGTGAATCAAAAAACAGATCAAACCCCAAATAAGGGCGAAAAGAGTTTAATCCCCTATCAGTTGAGATCTTTGCCGAAATACTACCAACAGGCTCACTCAATGGGTCTTCTCCGGGGAAAATATCTCCAGAACGATAAAAAAACAAACCCATCCCCATCGAAATATCAAAGTTAAAGCCCACACTCTTAACAGGAACAACATAATCACCAATCGAGACTGGTCTCTCCGAATACAACAGCTTACAGAAAGAAATTTGCTCCCCAACATCTAACACCTGCAATCTACCATAGATATCCTCTGAAACAGAATCATCCTCAGCATTATAGGTGCTTTTTGTCAATTCCAAGAACTGCCCGCTGTAGATATTATCTGCCTTTCCAAGATGGACAATAATCTCCTTGTTCCTCATATAATCTAAAATCAATCCAGAGCTAGTGACAAAACCCCCGCCTGAAAAGAAATATTGAAGATGCCGACTCAAATCTGCAAAGGCATTGCGATAAGCAATCCCCTCATCCTCAGACAAACCAGCAGAAGAAAAGCTAATAGATGTAACAAAAGGAGACTCTCGCAAATCATATATCAACAACTCAACATCAATAAAACATGTATAATACTTCTTAAATTCAACCTTCTCGCGAATTCCTTTTACAACAGGAATAATCAATAACGACGATTCAGCCAGTTCTGAGCCATCCTCATCTAGATACTCTTTCTCACCATCAAAAGCTTTTTTAAATTCAGGCAAAACCCTCAAGAAGTAGCCTAGATCTCGAAGCCCATCAGCTCTAAGTTTTGCAAGCTCCTCTTGCTTGATTCTAAGCTGCTCAGCCTCTTTCTCCGCCTTCTCCGCAGCAAGCCTCTTCTCCTCAGCAATCTCTGCCTCTGTCTTCTCCACTGGTTCTTCAGCTTTAGTCTCCGAAGCCTCAGCAGAACCATCTTTGCCTTCAGCCTCTTCTTCCTCGACCTCTTCAACAACCTTGTATAATCCAGCCAAAGAGAGTAACTGAGTAAAATCCTTTTTCTCATAATTTTCAAAGCTTGAGTAAAAAAAACTATCTATCGACAGGTAAGAATTATAACTATCAACAGCTAAATCAACTCGATTAAAACTTACCCTGCTCTGCCTGTGATACAAACTCATCAAAACAGAATAAATAGAATGATATATCGTAGTGACCCTGTTATCAACTGCAACAACTTCACTAGCATCTTCGCCTAGAGAGAACCCCTCATCTGAAACTTGCTTGATCTCAGGCAAAACTAAGAATAAAGCCTGATCCGAGAAAGCACAACAACAACTTAATATAAAAAAAAGAGAAAAAAACAACCTCTTTGCCAGCATTCAAAATCCCCCGACATCATTCAATAGTAGTAAACGACGCATTAAATCCATTTAGAATTATATCTTTCTTAACTGAAGCATCTGCAACAACAAGAGTATCAATCTTTAAATTTTCATTTCCTGTACAATTCTGAATATCAACCTGAATAAAGGTATTCTCAACCTCAAGAGGATAATCATCAAGCCTAATTCCATTCAAGACTGCCCTATACGAGGAATCCTCTAACCTAATGAAACTCAATTCTATATTCCCTGGCTGATCAATGGAAAAGACCTTATCTGAATTAACATACAAATCTCTACCTTTTATCCTAAATCCTATAATATCACTCGAAGAGTCAGATGTTGAAGTAGAGACTCTCAAACAAAGCCCGTCCATATCATCAATATTGTCTAGCAAGTCTAAATACAAGACATTAGCGAAGAGCAAATCACGTTGCTTCGTAAAGCTATAAGGCTCAATGCCTGGATGTAAAAAGCTCAAATAAACAGAATACGCATCAGACCTCTCTTCGATATCTACACGATCAAAACTATCAACATAAAGAACCTTGTTAGAGTTACGACCTAATGCGAACTTCAAGAAGACATCTTCTTTAACACTTGAAAGACCTTGACTATTTCTGACATAGACACCTAATTCATCAACAATCACGTCTTGAGAACCAAAAAGCTCAGTATTGAATTTCAGAAGAGACAAGTCCTGAGGGAATTCATCAATTACAATCTGCTCATACCCAATCATCAATCCATTTTGATAAGCATTCAACCAGACAACATTTCCATATGAACTTAAGGAAAAAGAAATCACCTGAGAAAAATCAGCTCTTACTTCAAAAAAAGACGAAGAATAAATACTCTCCCCAATTGTAATCTCAGAAAACAAACGACGCGAAGCGCTTAATCCCAATTTAAAAGAAAATTCGCCACCGTCACTTGAAACCCTATAAAAATCCCCAGCTTCGAGGCTCTTAAAATCAATCTTGAAAGACAATGTAAATGGGTTAAAGAACTCCAAAGATAACGGCAACTGGCTCTGTTCCAAAAACATTCCAGACTCTTTCTTGATTAAATACCCATTTAAACCTTTAAAAGCACCAACAAAGAGCTTCCCTCTCTTTTGCAAATCTTTACTGCCCAGAACATCTCTTGTCTCACCTCGAAAATGATAGAGAGATGAGTATGAGTCAGACTCAACAAACTCGTTCTGATCAGCTAATTGCTCACTAGAAACAATCGAGGTAGTCTTAATATTATAGTAAGATTTAAAGTCTAAATTAAATGGAAAAGGATTTACAGGATAGACCTCTGCAGTAATCTCATAGATCTTCTCATAATCAGGAACATCCCAGTAAAAAACAAGTCCACCATCAGCAACACTCGAAGAATACAGCTTAGCTCCATCGACTGACCATACAATCAAAGAATCAGGGACTAATCCAGAAGCATTTAAGGAAAACTTACAATCTCCACCAGGAAATGCTATAGAAGGATATGAAGAAATTCCAGTTATCCTTGGGATCGGAATATTTGCATAAAAAGAGACCGACTCAGCTGAAACAACCAAACCATCTTCATATATCTCCAACTCTGCAATATACAAACCAGGAGGCAACGAAGGAAGAAAGATCTCCTCTTCTAGCTGACCAAATCCGTTATTCAAAAGAATTGAATCAATTAGTGTGTCAGAAATATCTAAATCATCTTCTGATACACCTTCAGATGGCTCATCTGATAAATCTACATCCTCATCCTCTACACCCTCTGCATCAGGAGAAAACCCCTCACCAAGGTCAGGAGGAGCAACCTTCGGATCCTCGCTCTCTTCATCTTCGAAAGAATCGTCGAACAAGGAGCTCTCTCTTACGATAGCTCTCTCTTCATATTTAACTATCTGATTTGAAATAGGGTCTCTGAAAGAAATTTTCAAAAAGTCTGGTCGTGCACTCTCATAGTTTTGACTCTTCTCGAATTCGATACTAATCAAGCTTCCTTCCTCTAATATTGCTCCAGCAGGAATCGACATTGAAGTCGTAATCTCCTGAACCATATTAGAAGACAATCTGCTATTCTCATCACAAGAAACCAAACCAATCAAAGAGAAAAAAATTACAAAATGTGTCCAAACTAAAATATATTTCTTCACCTATTAATAATAATAGCACTTTAAATCAATTATTTAAAGCTAAAATGGTTAAAAAATAGAATTTTACAAAAAAAATACGACCCCGAAGGGGTCGCAAATACCAAATTATTTCTTTTTTATAACTGCAGCAAAGCCTCCACCACGAGCCATTTTGACACGAACTTCAGATTGATTATTTACATTTTCTGAAGAAACCTTCAAATCTGTTCCATCTGTATTAGCCTTTTCTCCATCCGCATAAAGAGTCATTTCCCACTCTCCATCAGCAAGAAATCCCAACGACAATGTTAGCTCTCTTGCTGTCCAGTCAGTCATCGCACCAATATACCATGTATCTCCAGATCTTCGTGCGACCGCAACATAATCTCCAACCCTGTTCTCTAAAGCAACAGTCTCATCCCAAACGACAGGAACATCTTTAATAAAATTCAAACTCTCAGGATTAGCCCTATAATTACAAGGAGTATCAGCCAACATCTGCAAAGGACTTATATACACAACATACATTGCAAGCTGATGAGCTCTAGTTCCTAGACTTTTTGGAGAAGAATAACTAATTCGATACTTCAACCGTTGTCGATTCTGCATCGCTCCAGGTGTATAATCCATAGGGCCGACAACCATTCTTGTAAAAGGAAGAAGAACAGCCATCTCTGGATTAGCATTTTTACTAGACCACTTGTTCTGTTCTAGCCCCTGAACAGATTCAATTGTTAAAAGATTAGGATAGGTCCTAGAAATTCCAACTGGCTTAGGACCTCCATGAATATCAACCAACATCTTATATTTTGCAGCAGTAGCAGAGACCCTATAACAGAACTCCATCATCTTCTGATCATCGCGCTGAAGAAAATCAACCTTCAAACCCTTTACATTCCACTTTTTAAATTGCTCAAACGCAGCATCATAATTCATATCAAGCGCAATAGAAGTCATCCACAAAATTAACCCAACATTTTTAGATGTGGCATACTCCGACAAGGCTGGCATATCAATTTCTTCTATTACACTAAGCAAATTTTCAGGACCTCTCTTACTCCAACCCTCATCAAGAATAATATAAGGAAGGCCATACTCAGATGCAAAATCAATATAATGCATATAGGTCTGCTGATTGATTCCTGGCTTAAAATCAACTGTTGTCAAATTCCAATCATTCCACCAATCCCAAGAGACAAGCCCTGGCTTAATCCAAGAGACATCATCGATTCTTGAAGGCTCAGCCAACAAATAAAGCATAGAAGAGGTCAAAAGCCCATTTGCATCAGTAAGAACAAACGCTCGCCAAGGCATAGTACTTTTTCCTGAAATCTTTGCAATATAATCCTCACTCTTTCCAACCATCAGACTTCGGTCTCCAACAAGGTTCTCGCTTGCAGGATATTTTGGAAAAATTGCACTAACAATCGGGTTAACCAATCCGCGTGTTCCAGAGAGCCATAGACCAGGATAATGCTCCACATTAACATCAGATAGAAGCATGTAACGACCACCACCAAGCTCTACCAGATAAGGAACTGCTCCCTTTGCAGAGCTTCTAACATGAGAAATCCTCTGATACCTAAACAAATTCTCATGATGAGAAAAGAATCCAACACCATTAGGTCGAGGGAAAAAACTGTTAAAATTATATGCAAACTGCAAATCGATTTTTTCATTGGTTATAAAAATTTCATCTTTTTGTATATTACTCTCCCAACGATAAGCTACACCATCGTCATATGCACGGAGAACCAGGGACAAACCGCTTGAAAAGATAATCTTTTTTTGATTATAATTTTCCTTAAATTGGGAAAAAGTATTAGGCACAACAACATCGACAATATTAGACTCGCTACTATCAACAACACCAACAATCTCTGCTCCTGAAAGTGCATCGACACCATCAACCACAAGACTAATAGATGAATCGTCAAGAACAAGCTGATCTCCACTCTTGATTGACAGCTTAAGACAATCACCATAGGCTACTGAAATAGAATGCTCCCCACTCGGAGAGACAACCTCCTCGACCGAAGCAAATGCCCCGAAAGAGACAAATAACAAAAACAGAACAAACAAAACACTACTCTTCATATTACACCCCTTTAATAACTCTAAGGCTATTTTATAGCCAGATTTTCCCAAAATCAAACAGTTTATATATTTTTTCTTTAAAAAAAGTTTACTTTTTTGTAACTATTCATTTTTACCGTTGTTATTATAATATAATGCAAAAGATTTTGCATTATATTAAGTTTTCAGCTTATTAGGAGTTGATAAATAGAGATTTTTGATGTATTATAATCATGGTAGTAAAACTATCAATGATTTTATAAGAAAATCAAAGAAAAGCACTTTCCTATTTTAAATATATTGTTTATAATAGGAGAAATTATATAGTAGGTTTCTACTATATAATTAAAGTAGCAAGGAAAGTTGGTTGTTACTGCAAACATAACAACTAATTTTATTATAAAATAAACTTTCCCCCGGCAAAACTTCAAAATTTTGCCAACATTTTAATTCCTTAATCCTAATTTTTAATTTTTTTTACTTTCCTAGTCGGCTCCCAGCCGGCTAGGATCTTTTTTTTACAAAAAAAATAGCCTTGAGAACAACTCCCAAGGCTAAAAGACTATCTAAGCGGTTTAATACAATAATTAAACTCTCCCCTATTTTTATGGATCTCATACTTTGCCAAAGTCTGCGGACCGCAGGAGGCATTTCCTAATCCTCTTTGGGCTATATCGATATTTAAAACAACAGAACCAGCTTTCTTTAAGTCAATAGGATGTTTTGCCTGATAAATTTCCTCAACAGTATAATTCTGTGCCTTAAAATTCATCAGCGTGTCAGCTTCAATTCTAATACCTCGCCCAGTAGAATCAGAGAGCTCTGCAAATCTGACCTCAGACCGATTCCCACTCTCTTGTGGCTTCGAATAAGGGACAAACATCTCAGAGACCACTGTCTCAAAGAGACCAACATATGCGCCAGATTTTCTATCTATATATGTATCGACTGGACCAAGTCCAAAATACTTAACCTTCTGCAGATCCTTATTCACCTCAGCAGTAAAGCCTAACCGAGGCAAGAATGGCAACAAACCAATCTGCTTATAGATGTTCTGACTCAAAATTGTTCCATCAGCATAGATTGTCCAAGTAGTATCTAGGACAAATCCAGCACCAGTGCGCTTTGTCTTATTCTTTGTCTTAATTGCTACAACAACAGAACCATCATCTTTTTTATAGGCATCAAACTCCAATACATTCTGAACAAGCTCATTGTATCCTCCAGCCTTAAAAAAGATGTTTACAGAAGGTCCATTTGTTCCTAGCTCATTATCAACTGGAGCTCGATAGATCTCTAATCTAGGTCCTGCTGTCTCTCCATCAATAACCACTAAATCACCATAGACTAGATTAGTCAAAGAGCCTTTCTCCTTGCTGAAAGTAGCAGAAAAACTATCACCACTGACAGAAACCTCAAACTCACCAACCTGAAGATCTACCTCTCCAGTTGCAAAGACCTTTTCAACCTTACTAGAAGGCAACTCAAACTGTTCCCAGGCTACAACATGTCCAGCTTCAGCCCAGTTCTCATCCTCATCAAGAACAAAATCAACCTTCAAGAAATATTCAGAGCCTGCTTTTTTCTCAAATCCTCTAAAAGGAATAGACAATGCAACCTTCTCCCCAGGCTTAACATCTGGACCGATAAATGAGCCGTT
This sequence comes from Spirochaetales bacterium, assembly GCA_016936615.1. Classification (GTDB taxonomy): domain Bacteria; phylum Spirochaetota; class Spirochaetia; order JAFGXN01; family JAFGXN01; genus JAFGXN01. Next base: position 60,185 of record JAFGXN010000050.1, read on the forward strand.
TTTAATAACATTACCATCCTCTTCAACAGACCAGTTAACTCTAAGTTCATTTAAATTTTTAAACTGATAACGATTCTCAACAGTTACAATCCCATTAAGTAAATCCGTAGATGGGAAATTAACAAATTGATGAATCTTTTTCACCTCCCAAAGCTTAGCAGTAGGAGTAGCATCAGCAAGAATCATCCCATTCATACAAAAGTTAAAAAGATTTGGCTTGTCTCCAAAATCCCCACCATATGCAAAAAAGGTATTCTCCTTCTCAAATGGCGCAACGACTGCAAGACCATCCTCGCCGTATTTTGCTCTTATTCCTTGATCTCGCCAATCCCAGACATATCCGCCAGCAAGCCCATCATATTTGTAAATTTCATCCCAATACTCTTTGAAATTACCCATAGCATTACCCATAGCGTGAGCATACTCTGTCAAAATAAATGGTTTCTTAGCATTTCTTCCCGCTTTTGCTACCGCATTCACATGAAAATAGAAACTACCATCTATGTCAGCAACTGAATTCATTACCTGATAATGAATTGGACGTGATGAATCTAGAGCCAGGATTGCTGCCCTCATTGCACGGAAATTTCGACCAATTCCAGCCTCATTTCCTAGAGACCAGAAGACAACCGAAGGATGATTCTTGTCTCGCTGAACCATCCTAACTCCTCGCTCAACAAAGACATCTTCCCAAGATTTGTGAAGCGCTGGTGATCTCAGACTAAACATCAATCCGTGAGTCTCAATATTAGCCTCATCCATAACATACAGACCATACTCGTCGCACAACTTATACCACAAAGGCTGATTAGGATAATGAGAAGTCCTCACTGAGTTAATGTTGAATTTTTTCATTAAAAGAATCTCTTCAACCATTGTCTCGCGGGTAACAGCTCGGCCTAGATCTGGATGTGTATCATGTCGGTTGACACCCTTAATCTTAAGTGGCGCTCCATTTATAAAAATTCGATTTCCCTCTATCTTAACCTCTCTGAAACCAACCTTACAACCAACA
>JAFGXN010000051.1 GCA_016936615.1 Spirochaetales bacterium
AATGTAGCTTTTTTTAAGGAAAAAAATATAAAATTCGAGTATGTCCTTGATGAGGGGGCTGCGATTGTTGACGGAATGGTCAGTTTTGTAAAAAGACCGCTTGCCATGATTGGAATTTCCGAGAAAGGCAGGGTCTCCATCGAACTTGAGGCCCTTGGTTCGCCCGGCCATTCGGCAATGCCTCCGGCAAATACGACAGCCGGCATTATCGGCAAGGCAGTAGCCGCTGTCGAGCGACATCCATTTCGCAAATCATTAAATTACTCAGTTTCGCAGATGCTTAACTCACTTGCTGCAGTCGCCCCCGGCGCTGTCGGCTTTCTGCTTGCGAACAATCGATTTTACAGCCCGCTGCTGATCTCCATCCTCGCAAAATCCCCCTCCATGGCAGCGATGCTGCACACCACCCAGGCAGTTACTGTGCTAAAGGCTGGTGTCAAAGAGAACATCATCCCCGAGCAGGCAAGCGCACTTCTCAATCTGCGCATTGTCCCCGGCGAGACCATGGAATCAGCCCTCCGCCACGTGACAAAGGCAGTCAACGACAAGCGCGTCTCTGTTCGAATCTGGGGCAACTTCCCAGGCAACGACCCGATCGAACCCTCAGATGTCAACTCGCAGGCCTTCGGAATTATCGCATCAACCGTAGCCGAAACACTCCCCGGAGTACCAGCAATTCCTTACATGGTAACAGCATCGACCGACTCGCGCAGCTACACCGAATTGACCGACAACATCCTAAGATTCACCCCCGTAGTCTTCAAACCCGCAGATCTTGCAGGCGTGCACGGCTTCAACGAACGGATCAGCCTTGATAATTACGGATTATGCATAGAATTTTTCAAAAAACTTTTACAAAAATAACAGGAGATATTATGGAATCAGGACAAGGTATTAAAATTGGAAAAAAAGCATTTCTCATGGCTGTCGGCATCCTCGCCAGCTTGATAATCGTCTCAGGAATCCTGACCCGCGTGCTGCCAGTCGGCGAATACGAGCGAGTCAAACTCGAGACCCACACCCAAATCGTAGAAAATTCCTACCAGGTGCAGGAAGATGCAGTCCGTCTGCCAATCTACCGCTGGTTTACCGCACCAATCGAAGTCCTCTGGGGCGACAACTGGCAGATGGTCATGGTACTGCTACTTTTTATGATCTTCATGGGCGGCGCATTTGCCATCCTCGACGAGGGCGGCATAATCAAGCACATCCTCGCAGGTCTAGTCACCAAATTTGAGAAAAAAAAGTATCTTCTCATGGCGGTAATTATCTTTGTCTTTATGTTCTCCGCCTCAGTCCTTGGAATTTTCGAAGCAATGCTCCCGATGATAGTCTTTGTCGTCCCGCTGGCAATCGTCCTCGGCTGGGACTCTCTCACTGGACTCGGCATGAGCCTTCTCTCAGTCTCATTCGGCTTTGCCGCAGCAGTAACCAACCCGTTTTCAATAGTAACACCGCAGAGAATCGCCCAACTGCCTGACTATTCAGGCGCATGGCTGCGAATAATCTTTTTCATAGTCGTCTACATCAGCGTCTTTCTTTTTGTTATGCTTTATGCAAAAAAAATAGAAAAAGATCCCTCCAAATCGATTGTCTTCTCCGAAGATGCACCTCTACGCCAGAAATACTCTCATGCAACACTACTAGCAGGCCTCAACGATGACAAAGAACGCAATCGCCACCGGGCAGTCATTTTTTTCATAAGCTGCATGATCTTCGCAATCTCCGTGATACTGCTATCAGTATTCGTACCGCAGATACCCAACACCCTCGCATTCCCGGTAATCGCAATCGTCTTCCTCATCGCAGGCATAGGCTGCGGAATCTTCATGAAGATGAAAGCCACTCACATATTGAAAAAACTATACGATGGTCTGATGAGCATGCTCCCAGGCATCGTCCTAATCCTCTTTGCAATGAGCATCCCCCACATAATGACCCGCGGCGGAGTAATGGACACTGTCCTCCACTTTGCCGAGCAGCGAATAGCAGGAACCTCCCCATTTGTCGCAGTCTTCCTAGTCTACGGCGTAACCCTGATCATGAACTTCTTCGTCTCCAGCGCCTCCGCAAAAGCCTTCCTCATGATCCCGATCCTAGCCCCATTAGCCGACATGGTAGGCATCACCCGCCAAACCGCCGTCATGGCCTACAACTTCGGCGACGGCTTCTCCAACATGTTCTACCCAACAAACGCCCTCCTACTAATCGGCTTAGGCCTCACAGTAGTCAGCTACCCCAAATGGATCCGCTGGTCCCTCAAGATTCAGATCCCATTGTTTCTCATCTCCATGGCATTTTTGGCATTCGCTACGGCAATAGGGTATGGACCGTTCTAGGGGTGATGGATGAATTTATCCCTAAACACAAATCTAGCCGAGGGCTACACAAGCAATTCGCAGATTGCAAGACTGGTGACAGAAAATTGGGTCTTAAACAACTCATACTGTCCCAGTTGTGGCGGCTTGCATTTGAATGAATTTGAAAATAACCGTCCAGTTGCAGATTTTTACTGCAGAAAGTGCAATGAAGAGTTTGAGCTGAAGAGTAAAAGCGGCAAGTTGACAAGCACAATCGCTGATGGTGCATATTCCTCAATGATTGAGCGAATCAATTCCGAGAACAATCCCAATTTTTTCTTTTTAACCTATACAAAAAAATGGACGGTCAGCGATTTTTTGATAATTCCCAAGCAATTTTTTACTCCAGAAATCATAATCCAGCGCCCGCCACTCGCAGAAACAGCCAGACGGGCAGGGTGGATCGGTTGCAACATAGATATCTCAAAGGTTTCAGATACAGGCAAAGTTTTTTTAGTAAAAAATGAAAAAATAATGGACTCCGAGATCGTAAAGGATACCTTCAATAAGACTCTATTTCTAAGGGAAAAAACTAAAGACTCCAAAGGTTGGATTCTCGATGTCATGAATTGCGTCGACCAAATACAATCCGACACATTCACCCTCGACGAAGTTTATCAATTTGAGACTCAACTCAAACTAAAATATCCAAACAACAATTTCATCAAAGACAAAATCCGCCAACAACTCCAAATTTTGCGCGACAAAGGAATTATCGAATTTTCCCGACGAGGAATTTATAGGAAGGTAAAATGTGAACAAGCGTAGCCTCGGAAAGGAATCTGCGTTCATCTGCGTTCATCGAGCAGCTTTGCTGCGGGCGGTTAAAAAATCCCAAAATTAACGTATTAAAAACGTAAAATTGTCTTCTTTTAAGTGCTTAGCAGTGTAGCTGAAGAGGAATCATCCTCCTAAATCAAGTTTTACTTTTTTATAATTAGCCTAAATTCACTTTTGAAATTCTCATAAGATATGCTACAATTATTCATGGCTTGTTATTCATAATGTATAAATTTCAGTTTTTTATAAATGAAAAAGGAATTTAATCGGTAGAACACATACTTGTTTAAAGTATGATAAAAAGCTAAGAAGCTTAAGGAGTTCCAGTAATGAGTAATAAAGATATTGAAAAATTGCACTATCAGACTTTTGAGAATATCAAAAATAATGATGGGAATAAAGAATTTTGGACAGCTCGCAAGTTATCAAAGGTTCTAGATTATTCAGAATATAGGCATTTTTTACCAGTAATCGGGCGAGCAAAAGAGGCTTGTAAAAACAGTGGTCATAATATTCTGGACCATTTCGAGGACTTCCTCGAAATGGTCGATATTGGCTCTGGTGCTAAACGTAAACTAGAGAATGTACGGCTTTCACGTTATGCCTGTTATCTCATAATTCAGAATGGTGATCCTTCAAAACTAGTTATAGCCAACGGACAGACTTACTTTGCCATGTAGACTGCTGTCAAGAACTAGAATCTGACGAAACTTTTTTCGGTAAATAATCTATATTTTCTCCATTTAAAAAAAATCTTATCTATGATATAATTTTAGAATCCTAAGGAGTAATCATGATAAAAATCAAATACAAAGGTTACAATCTTCAAAGTAATACCAATGCTTACCAAGATCAAACAGAAAGCAAAGGCTCTCAAAAGTGAAATTACAGCCCTTTATTATGCATATCAAAATCCTGGATTACCTTGGTATTCGAAAGTTATAATCGTCTTTACAGTGGGGTATGCTTTGAGCCCGATAGATCTAATACCTGATTTTATTCCTGTCTTAGGTTATCTTGACGATTTAATAATTTTTCCAGCTCTGATTGTTCTCTCCATTAAATTAATTCCCAAAGATATCATGGTTCAGTCGCGAGAGAAGGCATTAAATGAACCATTAACCCTCAAAAAGAATTGGTTATTTGCTACATGTTTTCTTATAATTTGGATTGCCATAATAACCGTAACCACCATTTCCATTGTAAAAGTCTTCATAGAATAGATTTTCTCGACAGTTCTATTCCTATTTAAGACGTGAATTTTCTACAATTTGCTATTTATCACACAATAATCACCTATTTGTATAAAAATTGTCATTGTCTCGTCAATTTTTCTACTTTATACTCATTTAATTATAAGATTTAAGTTTTATAGGAGGTTATATGAAAAAAGCTAAACGTATTCCATGCTTACTACTTTTGTTTTTAATGTTTGGATGCGATTTTGGAGTTTCAAGAGAAGATGTTGAGTCTAACAATGGGTCGATAGGTTCAAAAATAGGACTATATGATGGGAGTGATTTATCATTAGATAATATTTTTGCTATCAATAACTTTAGGTTGAGTGACTCTTCTCCAAGAAGTTTGAGGTTAGTTTGGGATCGCTCGGATTATGCATATAAGTATGCAATTTTGAGGAGGCTCTCAAGTGAAAATGAGTTTTTGGTTGTAGTAGATAATTTGTCAAATCGTACTACATCGTTTTTTGATGATCGTTTGCAGCGTGGTACAGATTATATCTACAGAATTCAGGCAAGAAGTAGTAAAAATGAGATTTTATATGAGTCTAGTGATTTATCTGCCTCAACTGCAATTAGCCCAATAGGTTTAACTGGAATTGGAACTACTAAGCCATCTATTAATTTATCGTGGAAGTGGGCTAAATCTTGGCCATTAGCGAGCAAATTCAGAGTTTATCGTTCGATAAATAGGCACTCAGATGTTTTTGATATTTTTGAATTATCTTTTGGTGAATTAGTGGTTGATTCGTCGGATCCTGATTTTCATTTAGTTAAGTTTGAGGATTTAATAGAAGAGTCAGATGCTGGAAAAATTTACTATTACGAGGTTTCCGCAATTGTTTCAGGAATAGAGTCATATAGATCTAATCTAATTGGTAGTTATGGTTTAAATGCAGCTGCACCTGTCGCACCGTCAAATATCGAGGTCTCAAGAGGATTGTATTCGTCAAAGATTTCACTTTCTTGGGATCCTGTTGAGGCATTTGAGGGTTCGATAGCTGCAGAGTATTATCAAGTTTATCGAAAGATGCCAGATTCCCAAAATTTTGAGAAGATCTCTAATTTTTTGTATGAGACTAGCTATGAAGATTTTATTGAGAATCAAGGACTTGTTGAATATTTTATTATACCTGTAGGTCAAGATGATGATGGAAAAATTCTAATGGGTGCGCAGTCTGAGGTAGTTGGAGGATGGTTAATTCCTGTTCCAACTAATTTATATGCTTCTAAATTATCATATTCTTCGAAGATTGTTTTGTCTTTTGACGGTTTTTCAAGTTTGGATAACATTTCAAAAGTTAAAATATACAAGTCTATTAATTTTGATATGTTGGATGCTGAAGAAATTGCTAGTGTTGAACCCTCTACGGCTGAAATTATAATAGAAGATTCAGAAATATCTCCAAATATTGATTTTTTCTATGCTGCAAGAATTCAGTCTACTGCTGATACTGATAATTTGGGAAAAATGTCCACAATAGATAGAGGTAAAGCAGGAGATCTCCCAGTTCCCGTATTAAACGTGACATCTGGAAGTAGTGACTCTGTTACAGTTACTTGTCTAAATACTGGGATTGATTATAAGAGCTTCGATATCTATAGACGATATGAGTATTACAACCCATTATATTTACCTAAGGAAAGACATGTAAATGATGTTGATGATAATTTTCCAGACAATTATGACCAGAAATTCTACTATAAGATAAATCCTAATAGGATTAAAAGTGAATGGATTAAGATTGCATCCGATGTGGATTCAGTTTCATATACTGATAACTGCGTTATTAATCAAGTCTGTGGGCAGACAAAGGCTCGTGGGGATATTGAATATTATATAGTCTTGAAAAATTATGATGATGTTCCGTTACCATCTCCTAATAGTGAAATAGTCTCAGGATTTAGACTTATATCTGATAGGGAATTTTTAGAAGAGTTTATTGCTGCAACAGATAAGCTCGAGTCGAAGATGACCTACATGCATATGGGGGGTACTTCTGGCAATACTTCAGAAGATGTTACAGGTGATTTTTCAGGTTTAGCTCAATACCGCCCTAAGATCAATGGAATAAATAGTATTACGGTACCTATATTTATAAGCAATTATAAAGATTATTACTTAATTTTAAATGATCATCCTGATGGGCCTCAGACTACAAATGTCAGTTGGTCTGCGAATGGGGTATTTATTGGAGGGAATTTAATTAGCGGAATATATTCTGGTTATGTAATCTTAGATATTGTTATCGCTAATTCAAAGCCTATAGATGGAGGATATCGAGTAAAGAATGGTTCAAATCCTGAAGTTTTTATTACTTGGGATTTTAACAGGGAAGATTTGAATTCATATTTTAATTCTCTGAATTAAAGATGATTTTAAAAGAATTGATTCGTAATATTTTTAGGAATTGATTTTCTTGAATAAAAGGAAGAACATATATGAAAAAGAGAATTTTAAATATCAGGATTATTATATTTTTTATGTTACTGACTCTTTCAAGCTGTAATATTGTACGCATAAACTTATATAAGGGTGTTGAATATTTGTTGTTTAATTCAGAAAAAACTTCGGTTTTTAAGTATAATTTTTTAAAAGAGTTTAGTTTAATAACAAATTCGCCAATATTAGGTGTCTCGGATCTTAAGGCTGATTATCTTGCCTATTCAGATCAGATTACAGTGAAATGGGGTTTGTTTGACAAACAGACTATTCTAAAAAAAAATATTACATCTTATAGGCTTTACAGGGCAGACAACCCTGAGATGAATGATTATAAGATAATATTTGATTTGAAAATTGAATCATCCAAAGAAATCCAGGATTTTTTTAAATATATAGATAAGGATATTGTTAAAGATAAAAATTACTACTATTCAGTTAAAGTAATAACGTCTGCAACTGTTTCGAATGATGAAAAATTTTCTGGTATTGTAATTGGACGAGCTGGGAAGTTACCAATACCGAAAATAAAAGTTTCTGAAGGTATTGGAGATTCCATAACTTTAGAGTGCCTTGATACTGATATAGATTATCAGAGTTATGATGTTTACAGGCGATATGAGTATTACAAGCCACTATATTTGCCAAAAGAGCGACATTCTGGAGATTTAACAGATAATTATCCTGATAATTATGATCAAAAGTTTTTATATCGTATAAATCCCAATCGAATTAAAAGTAGTTGGACAAAAATCGGATCAGATGTTAGAACAACTATCTTCACTGATGACTGTGTAATTAATCAAATCTATGGGCAGCGAAAAGCTCGTGGACCTGTTGAATATTACATTGTATTGAAAAACTATGATGAAAAACCTCAATATTCACCTCGCAGTGAAGTCAAGTCGGGGTATAGAGTTTTAGAAGATAGAGAATTTTTGGAAGAGTTTCTAGCTACCACTGATAAATTAGAGTATAAGTTGACAAATATGCATTTAAAAGGAACTCGACCGAATAAACCTGAAGATGTCGAAGGTGATTATTCTGGAATTGTTGAATATCGCACAGATCTCAAGCTTCTTCAAGGGAAAATACATGTTTTAACATATTATAAGAATTACAGGGATTACTTTTTCATATTAAATGATCATGTGAAAAAACCTCAAACTACTGAAGTCAGTTTTAAAGCAAATGGAGCTTTTGTTGGCGGCAATAATATTTCAGGTATTTATTCTGGATATGTCCTATTGGATATTGTCATCAAAGATGGGAAACCGTGTGGTGGAGGCTACTATGTCAAAAATAGTTCTAATCCTGAGCGGTTTTTCGATTGGGACTTCAACAGGTATGAGATAGACAAGTATCTTAAAATTTTACCATAGATTTATGATGAATAATATTCGCTTAGGCAGCCTTATTCGGCTGCCTTTTTACTGAGAAGTGAATTTTATTCTGAAAGATTTAAATCATCAAGTATTTCTATACTCTCTTTGTCTGTGTAATAATATTCAAGAATTGAGTGATTTTGTAATGGTTGTTGGATATTTTCATATAAATCAAGAAACTTCTGCTTGAATTCTTTAGGTGTGCACTCAAATTTTTTTTGAAACATCTTTGTCATATATTTAGGATCAGAGAAACCGCTTTCAATAGCAATTTCAGACAAATTCTTAGAACTACTACTAATCAATCTTACAGCGTGCTCAAATCGTAAGTTGTTCAGATAATCTTGAAAACTTATTCCAAATGTATCTGAAAAGATATGAGATAGATGTGAAGTTGTTATATTTTCTTGGTCGGCAACATCTTGCAATCTAATTGAGCAATTATAGTTGTTATCAATATATGAAAAGATTCTATTCATTCTTTGTATATTGCGTTTTTTAGTTAGATAATCCTGTTCACTATAAAGGACATATGGAATATTTTTCAAAAGTAGTCGTAGTATTTTAGATATATATTCTATTGTCTCTAATTCATATAATTCATCTGCAAGAATATAGCAAAGTGAAGCATCTTTTATTATTTGGCTTAATTTTTTTCTTTCCACATCATCGATTGATGTGTTTATCTCATTTTTTTCAAAAACAATTGTTTTCAGGCTAGGGAAATAATCTTGTAAAAAGTTTTTAGAGATTTGTATAATTATTGAAGTTAAATTTGATCTCGAGGTATTTATTTCATGCGCGTCATTTGAGTTGAAAAGAATTACGGAGCCTTGCTTGACAACAAGATTGTCTCCTCCACAACGAACAATTCCAGTTCCATTTACGATATACATAATCTCAATTTCGTTATGCACATGAAGATTTCTATACCTAATTTGGTTTAAAAAAATGTTAATATGTCTTAATTTAGGATATGAAACAATTTCAAACTCACTATTAGTCATGTGAAACCCTCCGATTCTATATTCTTAATACTAGACTATGAATTTCTATCTGTCTACATTTTCGGAGGGTAATCGCAGGATTGTCATATTCTTATCCAGAGATAGTCGTTGTTCTCTAGTAAATGATAAGTTATAATTTTTAAGAAATGAAAATTTTGGGAGGTTTCATGAGTTATTTTGATTTTATAGGTAAAATACAGTATGAAGGAGCAAAGACAAAAAACCCCTTTGCTTTTAAGTTTTATAATCCTGACCAGAAGGTATTAGGTAAAACAATGAGGCAGCACCTTCCTTTTTCGATGGCGTGGTGGCATAATTTATGCGGTGAAGGAGGAGATATCTTTGGTAATAGCACAATTAACAAAAGTTTTGGAGCTAAGAAAGGTACAATGGAACACTCTTTTTCTAAAGTTGATGCGGGTTTTGAATTTATGCAGAAATTAGGGATAGATTATTTTTGTTTTCATGATGTTGATTTAATACCTGAAATAGCCAATTTCGCTGAGAATAATCGTAGATTAGATGAAATTTCGGATTATATATTAAAAAAAATGCAGGAGACAGGTATCAAATGTTTGTGGGGAACTGCAAATATGTTTTCTAATCCAAGATTTATGAATGGTGCTGGAAGTTCAAATTCTGCAGATGTCTATTGTTGCGCTGCTGCTCAAATAAAAAAAGCCTTAGATCTTACAGTAAAATTAGGAGGAAAGGGCTATGTTTTTTGGGGTGGGCGTGAAGGTTATGATACTCTGTTAAATACTGATATTAAATTTGAATTAGATAACATAGCATATTTAATGAAAATGAGTGTTGAATATGGTCGAAGTATTGGCTTTAATGGCGATTTCTATATTGAGCCAAAGCCAAAAGAACCGATGAAACACCAGTATGATTTTGACGCAGCTACAGCAATTGGATTTCTTCGAAATTATGGGTTAGACAAAGATTTCAAGTTGAATATTGAGGCAAATCATGCGACATTAGCAGGGCATAGTTTTCAACACGAACTTAGAACTGCTGCAATAAATGGAATGTTAGGTAGTATAGATATCAATCAAGGTGATTTATTACTTGGCTGGGATACTGATGAGTTTCCTGCTAACGTATATGAATCTACATTATGTATGTATGAAGTCTTAAGGGTAGGAGAATTATCAGGTGGTCTTAATTTTGATGCTAAGACCCGTAGATCAAGTAATACACTAGAGGATATGGTCGAGGCCTATATTCTAGGCATGGATACATTTGCGTTGGGTCTTATCAATGCAGCAAAGTTGATTGAAGATGGCAGAATTGATGATTTTGCGGAGAAGAGATATTCTAGTTTTTCTGAGGGAATTGGTTTGAGAATAAGAGAAAAAGATGTAAAATTACAAGAGTTAGCTGATTATGCTCAGAGGCTTAATTTAGTAGATAGCCCATCTTCAGGCAAACAAGAGTCACTTGAAAGCATAGTTAACGCTATTTTGTTTGGTTAATTTTATGAAATATATAATAGGAATTGATTTAGGAACATCTGCAGTCAAGGTAGTACTTTTTAACACTGAAGGAGACATCATCATCAAGGTCTCCCTAGAATATGAGATTTTTCAACCAAAAAATGGTTGGGCTGAGCAGTTACCATCTAAATGGTGGGAAGCAACTGTAGATTCAATAAAAGAAGTTGTTAATAACTCCAATATAAATAGTTTAGATATAGTAGGGTTAGGTTTATCTGGACAGATGCACGGTTTAGTCATGTTAGATAAAGATGGGAAAGTCCTTCGCCCTGCAATAATTTGGTGTGATCAAAGATCTAGTGTGGAGTGCGAGGAGATAACAAATATAGTCGGTTCTGAAAGGTTAATCGAACTAACTGCAAATCCTGCACTAACAGGCTTCACAGCTTCGAAAATAATGTGGATAAAAAAGCATGAGCCTGAAATTTTTTCTAAATGCTGCCACATCCTTCTTCCAAAAGATTATATCAGGTACTGTTTGTCTGGAGATTTTGCAACTGATGTGTCAGATGCCTCTGGAATGCAACTTCTAGATGTTCCAAATAGATGTTGGTCAGATGAAATTTTACAAAAGCTAGGAATAAAAAAACAGTTATTGGCAAAATTATATGAGTCGCCTGAAATAACTGGTACAATAAGTGTTGAGGCATCTCAGATAACTGGCTTGTCAACTTCAACCAAGATAGTTGCTGGAGCTAGTGATAATGCTGCGGCGGCGGTGGGATTAGGAGTTGTAAAAGAAAAAATGGCATTCACAACTATTGGAACTTCTGGCGTAGTCTATGCTCATACTGATAGACCAATAATTGATAAAAAAGGCCGGGTTCACACCTTTTGCTGCGCTGTTCCAAATGCTTGGCATGTAATGGGAGTTACTCAGGCAGCAGGTCTTTCTCTTCAGTGGTTAAAAAATAATATTTGTATTCCTGAAATCAAAGAATCAGAAGAAATAAAAAATGATGTATATAAAATTATGGATGATAAAGCAAAGAGAATAGGCATTGGCTCTGACAAGTTGATATTTTTGCCATATTTAATGGGAGAGAGAACACCACATCTTGATCCTGATTGTCGTGGAGTATTTTTTGGATTATCTGCACTGCATACTCGATCACATCTTATTCGATCTGTTATGGAAGGGGTAGCTTTTTCCTTATATGATTGTCTTCTTGTCTTGGATGAGATGAATATTGAAGCTGATAATATGTTATTGACAGGCGGAGGAGCTAAAAGCACACTATGGTCCCAGATGCTAGCCGATCTATTTGCCCAATCTATAACAAATTTATCAGTTTCTGAGACCCCAGCATTAGGTGTTGCAATTTTGGCAGCTGTAGGAACTAACTGTTACTCTAATGTTGAAGAAGCTTGCTCTGCAATGGTAAGAGGTAATACAAATATTATGTCTCCAGATAAAGTTAATACCTCAAAATATAGAAAACATCATGATTTATATAAGAATTTACATAAATCTTTAAAAGAGTGCTATAAATTATTGGGAAAAATTTAAAAATAAGGGAGGGAATTATGATATGTTCAAAAAAATACAGATTAGGATTTACTCAAAAGGCTAGTGAGATAGTTGCAGAAATGTCGCTAAATGAAAAAATTAAATTATTGGCTGGTAATTGTAATATTTTTGCAAGTTTTGGAATGGGAACAAAATACAATATTATCCCATACGGAGCAGGCGGTTGTAAGAGACTAGGGATTCCAGAAATTTTATTCTGTGACGGACCGCGTGGCGTTGTTAGTGGTAATTCTACCTGTTTCCCTGTAGCAATGGCAAGAGGCGCAACATTTGACACAGCACTTGAAGAACGTGTTGGCAATGTTATTGGAAAAGAAGTAAAAGCCAATGGTGGGAATTTTTTTGGTGGTGTATGCATAAATGTTCCATACCACCCAGGAAATGGACGAAGCCAAGAAGTCTATGGTGAAGATCCAGTTCATATGGGAAAAATGGGCGCTGCACTGGTGAGAGGAGTCCAAACTCAAAATGTGATTGCATGCATAAAACATTTTGCATTTAATAGTATGGAAAAAGCAAGGTTTAAAGTAAATGTAATAGCTGACAAGAGGACTGAGCGTGAACTATATTTAAATCAATTCAAATATTGTATAGATGCTGGTGCAGCTTCTGTAATGAGTGCTTATAATAAATACCAGGGAGAATATTGTGGCCATAATTCCTATCTTCTTAAAGATGTATTGAAAAATGAGTGGGATTTTGATGGTTTTGTAATAAGTGATTTTTTCTTTGGATTGAGAAATACCGCTGCTGGTCTTAATGGTGGTCTAGACGTGGAGATGAATATTCGTCGCTATTATTCTGCTCGAAAAGTGAAAAAAGCCCTACGCACAGGTAAAGCCTCTCTAGCTTCGATCGATGACTCAGCCCTCAGGATAGTACGTACAATGCTTGCTTTTTCTGCTACAAATGATAGAGAACTCTATGATAAATCAATACTTGCTAATCAAGCGCATGTAGCCCTTGCAAGAGAAGTTGCAGAGAAATCGATAACACTTATGAAAAATAATCATAACCTTTTACCTTTATCCACAAATAAAAATAGTAAAATTGTAGTTGCAGGAGATTTAGCTGCAATTGAAAATATTGGAGATCAGGGCTCTAGCAGGGTGAGACCTCCATATATTAAGACATTTTTAAATGCACTTAATGAAAATTACTCGGATTTAAGTTATGATTTTTTCCCAACAAAAAAAGTCAAACAACATAGAGAAAAAATTAAAAATGCTGAAGCTGTAGTTGTCTTTGCAGGGAATAGACATTCTGATGAAGGTGAGTATGTATTCACAAAGGGTGGTGATAGAAAAGATTTAGGTCTAAGAAAAAGTGAAATTGATATGATAAATTATATCAGCAGTATGAATAAAAATATAATTGTCGTGTTAATGGGTGGTAACATGATTCGAGTTAATGAATGGCACGACAAAGTCTCCTCAATCTTGATGGCCTATTACCCAGGAATGGAAGGTGGTAACGCCATTGCTGATATAATTTTTGGTAAAGTTAATCCTTCTGGCAAGCTTCCTTTTGTCGTAGCTAAATCTGACTCTGACTTCCCTGATGTTGATTGGAACGCTAAAGAGATAAAATATGAGTATTTTCACGGGTATCAAAAGATGGATAAAGAGAAACTTCCAGTTGATTATCCATTTGGATATGGACTTTCTTATACAAATTTTAAGATTTCTCAAGTTTCAATAAAAAAAAGCAATAAAACTCAAATTGATTTTAATATAAAAGTCACAAATATCGGAAAAAGAGATGGTGCGGAAGTAGTCCAGCTGTATATAGGGTATCTTGAAAGTTGTGTAGAACGACCTGAACGGGCATTAAAGGATTTTGTTAGAGTTGAACTAAATCAAGGTGAAAGTCGAGAAGTAAATTTGTCTGTAAGTAAATTAGATTTAGCATATTATGATACTGAAACAGATGATTGGAAATTTGAAGACATAACATATATCGCATATGTTGGAAATGATAGCCTATCAAGTCTTAACAACAGTTTGAAGTTTCGTTTCGAAGAATAATAGAATATTTATATAATTAAGGAGATTTTTATGAAAAAAATAAAACCATCAATCTGTTTTCTTTTCTTTTTCGCGTTGTTAGCTTCAACTGTGCATGCTGACTCCCAGTGGACAGATCTAAACAGAAACGGCAAGCAGGATATCTACGAAGACAATACTCAGCCAGTAAATCTTCGAGTAGAGGATTTACTTTCCCAGATGACACTCAAGGAGAAAATCGCTCAGCTAGGGCAGGTTGCAACTACCCACTACGTTGTGGGCTCAACACTCCCTTCATCAGCACTTCAAATAATGTTTAAGAATCTATCCCCCGGAACAGTCGAAAGCCCGTTTATATATGGAAAAGACATAGCAATCATAATGAACTCAATCCAGAAATACCTTAGGGAAGAGACAAGATTAGGCATCCCCGGTCTCCCAATCGCCGAGTGTCTGCACGGCCACATGGCAGCTGGTTCGACCATTTTCCCTCAGGCAATCGGCCTCAGCTCCACATGGAACCCCGACCTTGTCAATCAAATGGGTGCAGCAATCGCCCGCGAAGCATCCGCCTGCGGTGTCAAACAGGCCCTCTCTCCAGTGTTAGATCTAGCCCGCGACCCGAGATGGGGTCGGGTAGAAGAGACCTACGGCGAAGATCCATACCTCGTTTCAAAGATCGGTGAAGCATTCATCACCGGAATGCAGGGTGGAAAGAGAAACGATGGCAGCTCACTAGGCCGCGAATCAGTTTTTTGTACAGCCAAACACTTTGTCGCATATGGAAGCCCCGAAAGCGGCATCAATCTAGGCGTTGTCCGGGGCGGCGAACGTGAACTTCACGAACTTTATTTAGTCCCTTTCAAGCACGCAATCGTCAATATCGGCGTCGGCTCAGTCATGCCATCATACAACGAATACGACGGCATCCCATTGCACAGCCACTACAAACTTTTAACCCAACTATTGAAAAAACAGTGGGGCTTCGACGGTTACATATTCTCCGATTATGATGCAATAAACATGCTCAGATATTTCCAGAAAGTCGCAGAAAATAAAAAAGAAGCCGCATACAAAGCCTTCAAAGCCGGCGTCGATCTTGAAGCAGGCAACATGGACACATATAACTTCCTCGAAGAACTCGTCTCCGAGGGCAGAATATCCATCGACGAGATTGACCAGTCAGTCAGACGAATCCTCTCAGTCAAATTCCGTGCAGGACTTTTTGAAGACCCATTCGTTGACACCTCAAATATAGACAAAGTAATACACACCCAGGAGCATCAGGACTTAGCGCTAGAATTAGCACGTGAATCCATCGTTCTTCTGGAGAATAAAAACATCCTTCCTCTTTCATCATTAAAGAAAAAAATCGCAGTCATAGGCCCTAACGCAGACCAGGTTCAGTTCGGTGACTACAGCGCAAGCAAGCGCAATCAGGACGGAATCACAATCCTTCAGGGAATTAAGAGTATCGCACCAGCGAACACCTCAATAACCTACGCAAAAGGCTGCGATTTAACAGACCTCTCCAAAAAAGGCTTCAAGGAAGCAATTGATCTTGCAGCACAGGCAGATGTCGCAATTGTCGTACTCGGCGGAACATCAGCAACACTTTCCGGCATAGGCTGGGGCGGCGGCACAAACGAAGTCAACACCTGTGGCGAAGGCTTTGACCGCTCCGAACTAGACCCTCCTGGAGTTCAACTCAAACTTCTCAAAGAGGTAAGTAAAAAAGCCAAAAAAGTCGTGACAATAATTGTCAGTGGCAGACCATACACATTAGCCAAAGTTCAGCAATATTCAGATGCAATCATCCAGGCATGGTACCCGGGAGAGAAAGGCGGCCAGGCAGTCGCAGAAATCCTCTTCGGCGAGGTAAATCCATCCGGCAGATTAACAGTCTCCTTTCCTCGCTCAATAGGACACCTCCCTTGCTACTACAACTACAAGCCATCAGCAAAAGGCTTCTACCGCCAGCCAGGCTCCCCAGAGAACCCGGGTCGAGACTACGTTTTTGCAGATCCATCAGCTCTGTACTCATTCGGATATGGCCTCAGCTACAGCAAGTTCACATACTCCAATCTGCAAATCTCCTCCGATACAATAACATCGTCCGACACCTTGAAAGTTTCACTGACAGTAACAAATCTAAGCCTTGTAGCTGGCAAAGAGACAGTTCAGCTCTATCTCCGTGATGAAATAAGCTCAGTAACTACACCAGTCAAAGCACTCAAGCGCTTCAAGAAAGTCGCAATCGATCCAATGAAAAAGACACAAGTCGAGTTCGAACTGACAGTCGAGGATTTAAAACTTTTTAATGAAAATTTAGATTACGTCGCAGAGCCGGGCGAGTTCACAATAATGATAGGCTCTTCCAGCCAGGACATCCACCTGCAGAAGTCATTCAGATTGAACTAATCCCGATCCAGAAAATGAAAGGTAATCTCGTCAAAGGGATTATCTTTTTTTTCATAAAAACCATCTAGAATTGCAAGGCTCTCTTTTTTAGTGTAAAAATATTCAAGGGCTGGGGAAGGTTGCTTATCATTAACTATCTCAGCCCTTTGTTCCGCACTCTGTCGGTAAAATTGGGGGGTGCAATTCAACTTTTTCTCAAACATCTGCTTCATATAACGCGGATCTGAGAACCCGCTTTCGATTGAAACATCATGAAGAGATTTCGACCGGTTATGAATCAGCCGAAAAGCATGCTCAAACCGCCTATCATTCAGATAATCCTGGAACCTCACACCCAGATTATTAGAAAAAAGATATGAGAGATGCGAGATCGTCAACCCCTCATTTTCCGCAATCTCTGTAAGTCGGATAGGCAAGCGGTAATTTTTATCTATAAAGGAAAAAATTCGATCCATCCGTTGCTCATTGCTTTTTTTTGCTAGATAATAATCCTCATCACGCTGAACATACGGCACCTTCTCCAGGACAAATCGGAGAATCTTCGACACATTTTCAATTGTTTGTATCTCATAGAGCTTCCGCTCCGAGATATAACACCGCGCAGCATCCTTAATCTTTTCAGCAAGCCCCACAAGCTCATCACAATTTAAGACAGCAGACAAATCATTTTTTTCAAAAAAAATAGTCTTCATATCAGGAAAATAATCCTGCAGAAACCCCTTCGAGATCTGAACAATTACCGTAGTGATATCCGAGCCTGAAATAGCCGCATCAATCTCATGCGCCTGGTTCGAATTGAACAGAAGAACAGACCCCTCGCGAGCCACAAGATTACTATTCCCACACGTGACAAGCGCTGAACCCCTCACCACATACATAATCTCAATCTCACTATGCATATGGAAATTCCTAAACCGAATCTTATTGAGAAAAATATTTACATGTCGAATCTTGGTGCACGAGACAACCTCAAACTCA
>JAFGXN010000052.1 GCA_016936615.1 Spirochaetales bacterium
AGATGGATGAGAGAAGACAAGATCTTTTCGGAGGTTATAGAGATTATGAGAGTATTTGCATTAGACGATGAGAAATATTACGAGTATTTAAGGAAGCTTGATTTCCAATTAGAGATGAAATACATCGAGAAATCTGGCTATGATCAGGGGCTTGAAGAGGGTAAACTAGAGGGTATGCAGGAAGGGCGTTTGGAAGGAATCCTTGAAGGCAAGTTAGAAGGCAAAAAAGAAGGGAAGTTAGATGCTAAAATAGAGATTCTCTATAAAATATTAGTAAAAAGGTTTGATTATGAAGAATCAGATCTTTCTGGGATTCTAAAAGATTCTGAAAATTTCAGCATAGATGAATTGCTTGACTTTGCTGTGGATGCGAACTCGTTTGAAGAGTTTCTATTGAAAATTAAATAATTTTATTCTTAGCTACTGGAAATTATATTGTCTTAGGAATGCTCCTAGGGTAATTTTATTTATCAGGAAACATTATCAAATTCCAAGAAATTTAAAAAAATGTTTCAATATAACGCAGGGAAAATCTCTTATGTGTTACAATAGCTTTTTGAGAAAAATCCATAACTATATATAAATACTTTTTCGCTTTCGCTTGACGTCATAGTTTTCTCTCTTTTATATTTAATTTAGGTCATTTGAAAGAAAAAAGATTAAATTGTGAAATATGTCTTAATTTTTAGTGCTGTTTTTATCATATTTGTTTATATATGAGGATTTTTTTGAAAAAAATAAAAATAAACCACTAATTTCTTAAAATGCTTGATAAAAAATCTTCAATTATGTAGCTTTATAATATGGAAATAGATAAGATTTACTATCGACGCATAATTGAAGAGTTAACACTGCTGAAAAATATCAGTAGGATATTGAGTGAGAGTCAAGATGTTGCTGGCTCTATTGATCCTATCTTAGATTTATTAAACTCCTCGATGACATTAAATCGTAGTGTGATTACTATTTTTAATAGAAAATCTGGTCGAATTGAGATAAATGAGGCTAGGGGATTATCTACAAATGAGATTAAGAAGGGTATCTATAAGTTAGGCGAGGGAATAACTGGTAAGGTTATTCAGAGTGGGCGACCTATAATTATTAAAGATATAAGTAAGGAAAAAGATTTTCTTGATAAGACTGGTGCGTGGTCGATTGAAAGTAACTCAAAGGTTATCTCATTTATCTGTGTTCCAATTAGGTCGGGGAACCAGGTTATTGGTACCTTGGCTGCAGATAGATTTTTCTCTGGTGCGATAAGCCTTGAGGATGATCAGCGTTTGTTAGAAATTGTCTCTTCGATGATTGCCCAGGCTGTTAGATTGCGCCGTTCAGTAGAGGAAAAACAGACTTTAGAGAAAGAAAATATCATATTGCAAGAGCAATTGCAGAATAGATTTAGGCCTGAGAATATGATTGGTGGATCAAATGAGATGAAAGAGGTCTATCAGTTGATTAGCCAGGTTGCTCGTAGTGAGGCAAATGTTCTGATTCGTGGAGAGAGTGGTACTGGAAAGGAGCTTGTTGCTCATGCAATACACTATAATAGTTATAGAAAAGATCGCCCTTTTATAAAGGTTAACTGTGCAGCCTTGCCTGAGACTATCATCGAGAGTGAGCTATTTGGCCATGAGGCTGGATCTTTTACAGGTGCAGTCGGAACCCGAAAGGGACGGTTTGAACTGGCAAATACTGGTACAATCTTTTTAGATGAAATCGGGGAGTTGTCGCCTCAGGTTCAAGTTAAACTTCTTCGTGTCCTTCAGGAGCGGGAGATTGAACGCGTCGGGGATTCTCGAACAATCAAGGTCGATGTTAGGATTATAGCTGCGACAAATCGTAACCTTGAGGATGAGATGAAGAAGGGGATTTTTCGTGAAGATTTGTATTACAGATTGAATGTCTTTCCTATTCATGTTCCTCCGTTACGAGAGAGAAAAAGTGATTTAACAAATCTAACTGATTTTTTTATAGAAAAATATGCAAAGCTGAATCGCAAGAATGTCAAGCGTATCTCAAGTGCTGCTATTGATCTACTTATGATGTATCATTGGCCTGGAAATGTTCGTGAGCTTGAGAATATCATTGAGCGTGCAGTCTTATTGACAAATGATGAGGTTATCCATACCTATCACTTTCCTCCAAGTCTACAATCTGCAGAATCAAGTGACACTGGAATGAAAAAGACACTGCAAGATGCACTTGATCGATATGAAGAGGAGATTCTCAGGGATGCCTTGAAGACAACTAAGGGGAATCGTGCTAAAGCTGCGCGTATTCTAGGTGTCACAGAGCGAATTATGGGGCTTCGGGTTGATCGCTTTGGAATTGATTGCACAAAGTACAAATAGTAATTGCACTTAATTGATTTCTTTGTTAAAATTATAAAAGATTTAAGGATCTTTTAATTTTATGGAACAAAATCTTCACAAATACTGGTATAGATTGGATAATGCTGCTAAGGCTTATCCGTCTGTAGTCTCTTCAAGAATGTCTACTCTTTTTCGTTTTAGTGCTTGCTTGAATGAGCCAGTGAAGGTGGATGTTCTACAGAAGGCGTTGGAGAATATGGTTCGTAGGTGTCCTTATTATCGAGTTAGTCTACATCCTGGGGCATTCTGGTACTTTTGGTTGCCATTAGGGGTCAGACCGCTTGTTTATGCTGATTCTCGTTACCCTTGTATAAAATTGCCAGTTCGTAAGCGTGGATATTACCCGTGGAGAATAAGAGCTTACCGCAATATTGTTTCTGCTGAATTTTCTCATATATTGACTGATGGTACAGGATGTCTTGTTTTTCTTAATAGCTTGCTTGTAGAGTATTTCAGGCTTCAAGGTATTGATTCGGAGCGTGGCTTTCCTGGGATTCTATACTCTGATGAGGCACCGACACCTTTAGAGACAGAGGATAGCTTTCGAAAGAATTTTAAAAAAGGGGTTCCGCCTCCGCGTAAGTCTGTGCCAGCCTTTCATCTACCTTTTAAAAAGAGAAAAAGGCTTTTTTATCATGTTACAACTGGTATTGTCTCTACACAGATGCTACTTCAGAAGGCTAGGGATTACAATGTCTCCATTACGGAGTTTCTTGCTGCAGTATTGTTTGAGTCATATCTGGATTTGATTAAGCAGCAGAAGATTAAGAGAGGGCTCAAGCCAATTATCATTACTATTCCAGTTAATCTGCGCAAGATGTATAGTTCTCATACGATGAAGAATTTCTTTTTAAATGTTAAGCCAGAGATAGATCCTCGTCTTGGAGAGTATGATTTTCAGGAGATTCTACAGATTGTTCATCATTATATGAAGAATGAGGTGACTGAGAAGAGTATCTCACGCCAGATTGCTCGTAATGTTAAAGGAGAGCTTAACCCTGTGGCTAGGTTTTTTCCTCTTTTTATGAAAAATGTTGTTCTAAAGATTTTATTTAGTAAATTAGGGGATTCTTTGTATACTACAAGTCTCTCAAATGTTGGTCTTGTGCGTCTTCCAAAGGCTATTGAGGAGCATGTCCAACGATATATCTTTGTTCCTGCACCATCTCCAAACCTTAAAGTGAATTGTTCTGTAATTAGTTACAATGGAACAGCTTGCATAAGCTTTGGCAGTGTTGCTAAGGAGAAGTTATTAGAGCAGATTTTTTTTAGAAAGCTGGTGAAACACGGCTTTAAAGTAAAAATAGAGACAAATTATAGGGAGGAAGTATGGCGTTCTGTCCAAGATGTGGTGTTGAAATAGAAGACGATGCAAAAAATTGTCCGTTGTGTAATTCACAGGTTCCAATTTATAGTAATGGAGGGAAGATTATTGGAGCAAAGATGGGTTCGACCGCCTTTGCGCCTGATAATCTTGATAAAACATTGAGTGAGAGCTCTTTTATAAGTTTGAAAAGATTAATATGGACTACTATTTCGATTTTTCTATTAGCAGCAGCCTTGATTGTTGCAGCTGTGGATTTAGTTGTGAATGAGACTATCACATGGTCTATCTTTCCCCTCTCCGCCTTGTGTTCTACTTGGGCCTTTATTACCTTTTTCTTTACAATGTATAGATATCCTATTATCTTGATCCTCTCTCTATTCTCTTCGCTCTCTTTCTTTGTATGGTTGATAATGTTCTCTGTAGATAGCAATGATGGTTTTATTAAGATAGCATTTCCTATTATTGTGGTTGTCTTTGCTGTCATCACGATTATTGTATTACTTGTATTCTTCTCGAAGAAAAAGGGGATAAATATTATAGGTTTTGTTCTTCTTGGTGTCGCTATTATGTGTCTAGGTATTGATTTTGTTATCAAGATGGGAGTCTATAATAAGCCAGGACTTACCTGGTCCTTCATTGTTGCAGCAACGCTGGTTCCTTTTTCGATTTTCATGTTCTATCTTCATCATAGGTTGAAGAATCGATTAGACTTTAGGAAGATTTTTCATTTTTAGGTAGTTGTATGAAAAAGGTTTTTTTATTTTGTATATTTTTTATCTTTTCTTTATTTTCAACCTTTGCTAGTAAGATTGCTTGTCTTGGTGATAGTATTACTTATGGCTTAAACCTTTTTTATCGCAGTAAGGCAAGTTATCCAGCAGTTCTAGACTCTCTTCTCGGGGAGTATTATGAGGTTGGTAATTTTGGATTGAGTAGCTCTTGTGTAAATTATGATGGCGATTTACCTTATGTTAAGTCTCAGCAGTTAGCAGATCTGATTGATTTTGACCCTGAGATTGTTGTTTTTTTTCTTGGAACAAACGATGCAAGACCCAAGAATTGGGTAGATCAGCAGAAGTTTGTATCGGATTATAATCGTCTTCTCTCATATATTGAAGAGACAATCGAAGATGTTATTATTGTGCTAGTCTCGCCACCTCCTGTTTTTTCAACAATATTTGGTTTTAATAGTATTTTAATCCCGACAGAGATAAAACCAGCTATAATTCAGGTAGCTGAAGAGAGGGAGTTAGGTCTTATCGATCTCTACTCAGTCTTCGAGGGCAAATCAAAGTTGTTTCCTGATACTATTCACCCATCTTCTGAGGGGGCTAGGATTATTGCTGAGACGGTTTATGATTTTCTCTCTAGTAATAATTATATATTTGAAGGAGAGTAATGTGAGAAAGTTTGTTTTAGGTTTCTTTGTTGTTGGGCTCATAGGCTGTTTGAGTGTGCCTTTTAATAGTCCTTATCATTTTTCTAGTGATTTCAGTGATGAAACGCTTCAGGTCGGGCTTTTTGATAGTCTTGAGCCTGTCTTTAAAGATTCTATAGTTGAGAAGGAGCGCTCGTATGCGGTTGGTGATTATGCTAAGAACTCATATGCCTCAGTTGTTCTCTTTGTTCGGGGCGGTGGAGAGTTAGTTGTTGATAGTATATCGGCTCAGATTAAAGAGGGATCATCTCTTGGTGAGATTGAGATTTCAAGATTGGTAGATGTTCCTGTCGAGGCTAATACTGGAATTCATGCTAGGACTGAGAATATTGATGGGAAGCGTAATCCATATGTAATCCGTCGAGCTCCTTTTAGAATTTATGAGGCTATTGTTCCATTTGATGGTGGGCGAATTGTTGCTCAAGATTCTGCTGCTTTTTATATAGAGGTGCCGATTTTAGAAGATTCTCTAGCAAAGAAGTACTATTGCGATATCTCAGTTGCTAGTGGGGATAAGACTTTCTCGCTTACGTGGGAATTTTTAGTTCATGATTTTGTTTTGACAAGTGATGCGAGTCAGGAACTCGGTTATACTAATTGGTTTCATCTTGATAATATTGCTTTAGAGAGTGGCTCAGAGATTTATAGTGATAAGTTTTTTGAAATGCTGGAAAAATATGCGAAATTGATGCGAAAAGGTCGTCAGAATACTTTCTGGTTGCCGTGGGGTGTTCTCTTCGATGTTGAGGGAGATGAGGTTTCTCTTAATGAGGAGAGGGCTTTGCGGTTTGTTAACATTTTTCTCTCAAATGGATTTACACAGATTGAAGGTGGTCAGTTTGCAGGAAGGACTAATGGTGATTGGAATGCGCCGACTTTGACTGTTTCAGGGAAGTATCTCGCAACAAGTGCAGAGGCTGAACAATATTTGGCTACGACCTTGACTGCTTTAAATGATTTTCTTGTAAAATATAATTTGAAAGATATGTTTGTTACCCATATTGCAGATGAGCCTGTGGATTCTCATGCACAAGATTATATCGTGTTAGCCTCTATTGTCAGAAAATACCTTCCTGGTGTGAAGATTTTTGAGGCTACTAAGTCGCGCGAGAGTGTTGTCGGCGCAGTAGATATGTGGTGTCCAACCTTAGATCAATATCAGCTGAATAAGGGGTTCTTCGATGCTCGTAAAGAGGCTGGTGATGATGTCTGGGTCTACTCTTGTCTTGATCCAGGTGGGCAGTGGTTAAATAGATTGTTAGATCAAGAGCATTTAAGACAGGTCTATATTCCTTGGTTGTGTGCGCTATTTGATCTAGATGGATTTCTCCATTGGGGAGGAAATTTCTACAAGGCTGGAACTGATCCGTACAATCTGAGTGTCCGCCCATTCTTTGATGCCGGAGGTCCTGCTGCAGAACGGAACCAGCTACCAGCTGGGGATTCTCATATCTTTTACCCAAGTGAGAATGGACCTAACTCTAGTTTGAGATTTGAGGCTCATCGCGAAGGATTTGAAGATTATTTAGTGTTGAAAGAGTTGCAGAAACGAGATTCAAAGATTGCGAAATTCTGGATACAGTATTTGGTTACTAGCTTCAGGTCATATTCGACAGATGTAATGGCCTATAGAAGGGTTAAAGCTGAGATCCTCCGTGCAGTCGCTGATTGATTTTCTACAATATTAAAATTAAGCCGGAGAGATTCGCTCCGGCTATTCAATGTTCAATACTATGATGTTTGCGCTAAGATCCTCCCCTGCGAGTGGATGATTAGCATCGATTGTAATTGATTCCAGATCCATCCCGATTACTTTGACCTTTTGTGTCGTGTTGTTGCTTGAGCTAAGATCTATCATCGAGCCTAGCTGTATACTGCTTAGCGGGAGATTAGGGTCGCGGGGGATTTTCTTGATCAACTCTTTGATGTGGTTACCGTAGGCCTTTGCAGCTGGTATCTCGACAGAGAATTTGTCGCCTTTTTCTCTTCCTATCAAAGACTCTCTTAGCCCTTCAATTACATTTAAGTCGCTTATATTAATTACTATTGGTTGGTCATAGATTGTCGTCTCTAAGATGTCGCCCTTGCTGTTGTAGAATGTATAATCTATAGACACGGTGCTATTCTTGTCTGTTTTCATAAATGCTCCGTGTCTATAATAATGTTTTTTTTCAAAAATATAAAGTCTAAAATTAGTACCAGAGACCGTTTCCTTTTTTAAAAGCTTTTTTTCCTGAAAAAATTAAGAAGTTCACAGTGGTAAATATGAAAAATGCCACGCAGACTCCATATGCTATCCAGAAATATCTCTCATCACCTGTCTGAAAGGTCTTTGGCGGTAGTGCAATTGATAATATTAGTGGGATTGCTAGCAAAAAGACAATTCCTGAAGCATATGTGTAATCCTCGACTACTGGAGATTCAAACTCTGGATCTGCTGTTCGTAGGAGAGCCATTCCTGTGGAGATGGTTCCTGTTGAGATTCCAAAGATTAGTAGAGTTCGAAGGTATCTGTTGTCTGTGAACATTCTTGAGGTCATGTAGATAGATGATATATAGATTGCTATAGTTCCAATTCCTGCAACAATAAGAATGGGTAGCCAGAATTGGGCTACTAGCTTGATATTTATTGCTGCTATTGCACTAGCAATCATAAAGTCTACAAATGTTCCTGATATTCTGTTGTATGTCAGGTTGTCAAAGATATAATCGATTTTTATCAATTTAAAGATTGATTTAAAGATAATTGCCATCAATACAGCAAATATGAAGTGGATTCCCCAGAGGCTAGAGCCAAGCTCTACTCCAAGAGGGCCAATCTTTGCTAGCAGAAAGGTTATTCCTTTTAATAAAAGCCAAGCTAACACGTATATGACTAGAACAAGGCTAAGGTGAAGGGATATTGAATCTAGTGCCTCTGATTCGGTTGAGTTATATGAGCCTATTGGCTTTTTTTGGTGTCGAGGGTATATTCCGTAGCCATGTCTTCCAGTATTTGAAAAAGCAAGTTCCTCTTCTGATATCCATCCTCTCTTTGCTCCACGGTTAAGAAGGATAATTCCCAGAATGCTGCACATAATAAAGCCTATAGCACCCATTGTTAGGCCGACATTTCCAGCACCTTCTATTCCAAATGTTGACCAACCATTCATTACTTGGGCTGCTTGACCAGGACCCATTGCGAATCCAAGAGGAAGTGAGTACCCGAACGCGTGGTAGAGATCTGGAGCAAAAGTCTTGATCATTATGTATGTTAGGGTTAGTCCGAGAAGGGCTTGCATTGTATATTGGGAAAAAATTGCAATTCCCATCTTGTAGGCTGATTTCCCAGTTGATTTTTCTTTTTTTGCAGATTTAAGAGTTAGTGCAATAAACGAGAGAGCTAGGAAATGGTAGGTAATTTGAGTCAGTTTGACTTGAGTTAATCCCATCTTGTCGAAGAATAACAGATAGAAGGGCAAAAGTACAAACCCTGCAATCAGTGCTGTTGGTATTAGTAAGCGGTTGAAAAATTTCCTTATCAGAATATTTAGTCCTGTCGCAACTAGAAGTCCTAGTGCAAGTATTCCGAAATTGACAAATGGAATCCATTCTTGTGTAATCATAAAATCTCCTATACTTTGTAAATTAAACTGTTTGTTCTTTACATCTTGTAAGAATACTAACATATTTATAAAGTTTTGTTTCTTAAAAAAACGATTTTTGGTGATTTTAAGTTTAAATAGTGATATCATCAATGTAAAGATTTTTTTAAGCTGTTTGGAGAGAAATTGAAAAAAGATTTTTTTATTGCACAAAATATTCCTGTATATTGTAAAAAAGTAAGCGTGTCGACAATGGTAGATGCTGCGTCGAAGATAGATTCTGGTGAGGCTATACCATTTGTCTGTCTTGCTGATCATCAGACTGGAGGGCGAGGAAGACGTCCTGGCCGCACTTGGGTTGATAGTGAGGGGTCTCTGCTCTTTACTGCTGTCTTTGCACAGGCTGATGTTTTAGTAGATATTCATCTTTTTCCTCTAGTTGTTGCAGGAAGTTTGGTAAAAGTTCTGTTAGATTATGGAATTTTAGCTCTTAACATTGCATGGCCAAATGATCTGCTTTTAAATGAGAAAAAGATATCTGGTGTACTTTGTGAACGAAGAGGTGAATATATTATGGTTGGAGTCGGGGTAAATTTGACTGATGTTGAGTTTACTATTGATTTGCGCAAGCCAGCAAGCTCTGTTTTTAGGGAGACTGGTCTGATTCTTGATAAGATTGAGCTTCTTGAAAGATTTATAATGGAGATGTCGTCTCTAAATTTAGAAGAGACACTTGAAGTTATTAATGATTTTCTGTATAAAAAGAATCAGTTAGTTAAAATTTTGGTTGGCGATCCATCGTCTGGAAATTATGTTGATGGGCTTGTTATTGGTGTTGCTGAAGATGGTACTCTGGTAGTTGATGTCTGCGGTGAGCGTCAATTTATTGCGGCAGGCGAGATTGTTTTTAGTTAAAATGTTACTTTTTTTTAAAAAAAATATTAAAAATTTTATTTTCCTATTTACGATTAGAAAAAGATTTTGTATTTTATAGCAAAACAAAATTCTGATAAAAATAAATAATCTTTAGAGAGGTGTTATATGGCAAAACAGTTACAGTTTAATGAGGAAGCAAGACGATCACTCCTTGCAGGTGTAGAGAAGCTTGCAAATGCTGTAAAAGTTACTCTTGGTCCTAAGGGTAGAAATGTTCTTTTAGACAAAAGCTTTGGTGCTCCAACAGTTACAAAAGATGGTGTTTCTGTAGCAAGAGAAATTGAGTTAGAAGACCCATTTGAAAATATGGGTGCTCAGCTTGTTAAGGAAGTTGCTACAAGGACAAATGATGTGGCTGGAGATGGAACAACTACTGCGACAGTTTTAGCTTATGCTATTACAAAAGAGGGTATGAAGTCAGTTGCTGCTGGCATCAATCCAATGGGAATCAAGCGAGGTATTGATAAAGCTGTTGAATTAACAGTGAAAGCTCTTGCTGCTGAGGCAAAAGAGATTAGCAGTCGAGATGAGATTGCTCAGGTTGCAACAATTTCTGCAAACAACGATAAAGAGATTGGTGATGAGATTGCTAATGCGATGGAGAAGGTTGGAAAAGATGGAGTTATCACTGTCGAAGAGAGCAAGACTATTGATACTACTGTAGATTTTGTTGAAGGTATGCAGTTTGACAGAGGATATCTATCTCCATATTTTGCTACTGATAGAGATACAATGACAGCAGTTCTTGATAATCCATATATCTTGATATATGAAAAAAAGATTGCTTCTATGAAAGATATTCTTCCTGTTTTGGAAGCTGTTTCTCAAGAAGGACGATCTATTTTGATTATTGCTGAGGATGTTGAGGGTGAGGCTCTTGCAACACTGGTTGTGAATGCGTTAAGAGGTACATTGAAGGCTGTTGCTGTTAAGGCTCCAGGCTTTGGCGATAGAAGAAAGGCTATGTTGGAAGATCTAGCAATTCTTACAGGAGGTCAGGTTATTTCTGAAGATTTAGGCTTTAAACTTGAGAATACAACTCTTGATATGCTTGGAACTGCTTCTACAGTTAAGATTGAGAAAGAGAATACAACAGTTATAAATGGTGCTGGACAAGAGTCTGAGCTTAAAGACAGAATTGCACAGATTAAGGCTCAGATTGCTGATTCTTCTTCAGATTATGACAGAGAGAAATTGCAAGAGAGATTGGCTAAGTTGTCAGGTGGTGTTGCAATTATCAATGTTGGTGCAGCTACAGAAGTTGAACTTAAAGAGAAGAAGCACAGAGTTGAAGATGCTCTTTCTGCAACAAGAGCTGCAATTGAAGAGGGAATTATCGCAGGTGGTGGTCTTCCTCTTGTTAGATGTGCTGCGAAGTTGAAACCAGACGAGGTAAAAGGACTTACAGAAGAAGAGAAGATTGGTTTTAAGATTGTTAAGAGAGCTCTTGAAGAGCCTATTCGACAAATTGCTGAGAATGCTGGTCTTGATGGTTCTGTTATTGCAGAGAAAGCTAAGTCTACAAGTGAAAGAGAGGGGTTTGATGCCTCAATTTGTGAGTGGACAGACCTTGTTTCTGCTGGTATAATTGATCCGGTTAAGGTAACAAGAAGTGCACTACAAAACGCAGCATCAATAGCTTCGTTGATTTTGACAACCGAGTGTTCAGTTACAGATATTCCTTCTGAGACTCCTACTAATCCAGCTGCTGGAATGGGCGGAATGGGAGGCATGGGCGGAATGATGTAATTCTGCTTTATATTGTAGGGCTGGGCATTGTTCAGCCCTATTTGTTTTATTAAGGAGGGAAAATGAAGAAAAAAGATTTTATGTTTGCGATTGGTTTTAGAGATGATATAGCAATTATTGACAAAAACGCAGTTGCAAAATATTCAAAATATAGTTTTGAGCAGTTATTAGAAGAGGGGTTGTTCAAGCCTGCCTTTTGTGAAGCTGTGTTCGAGGAAGATTCGGAGAAGGTTCAGGCTGTAATAGATGCTTATAATCAGAAATCTGGTTCTAATTATAAGGATAAATTGCAGATTTCTCGTTTATTTGGTGTTTTCTCAGTTCCTGAGGACGGTGTTAAGACTAAATACTTATAGTCTCTTTCTTATGTCTTGACTACAAATCATTTACGTGGTATTTTTTTAAAAATCGTTTATTAATGTGAGGGTAAAATGGCTTTTTTACATAATTTATTTGTTACTTTTCTAATGCCTGGTGTCGGGGCTGCTTCTGGTGAAGGTGCACCAAAGAACGACATGATGTTGCCGATTATTATGATTGGTGTTGTTGTAATTTTCTATGTCTTTATGATTCTTCCTCAGAGAAAGAAGCAGAAGCAGGAACAGGCACAACGAAGTTCCATTAAGAAGGGAGATGTTGTTCTTACTGTTGGTGGAATTTATGGTAAGGTTGCTGATGTTAAGCAAGATGCAATTATTTTGAAGGTTGAGGGTGGCTCAACTATTAAGTTTTCAAAGCAGGCTATTCAGACTGTTGTTGAGAAGAAGGACAAGACAGATGCACCTGTAGCTCCAGCTGCAGAGAAGAGTTCTCTTTTTTCTTTTGGCAAGAAAAAAAAGAAAGAATCTGAAGTTGCTGATGGTGAATTCGATAATTCTAGATTTGAGCGAAAAGATGAGGAAGCCTCTTCTGATTCAGATCAAGCAGAGAACGAAGAGAAATAGTTTTTGGAATAATGCAGATTTTCTGCTTTAAATATTTTAAAAAACCAATAGAGGTTGAAGTATATGAAAAAAATGACAAGATTTCTTATCTTAATCGTCTTTCTTGTTGGTGTTTGTGGTTTTTATTTCCTCAAACCAACAGTTGAATGGTACTTTTTTACAGATAAAGAAATAAAAGATTCAGCTCAGCAGAGTAGAGAGTTGATTAGAGATGATGTGCTTAAAAAAGCAGAAGCATCGTGGGTAAGGTTTAATGAGTTGGCAAGTGAGACACCAGACAGTATTATTGATGCTGAGTTTAAATGTCTTCTTCCTTCTGTTAAGAAAAATTACAAGAGATTAGGGTTGGATAAGCCTTCAGAATGGACTTATAGAGCTGTTCAGTTGGGTTATGTAAATGACAAAAATGAGGCAAAGAAATTTATCATTGATGTCTTTAAGGCAGAATACAGTAAAGAGATTCTAGCTGCGAAAGAGGTTAGTGGTAGGGTTCTTCAGTTAGGCTTAGACTTGTCTGGTGGTATTAGTTCTTTGCTTCAGCTAGATATAGATGCATTTGTTGCAGATCTTGAAGCAAAAGGCGAGAAACCTAAATCTGCTAATGAACTTAATTTCCTTATTGATGAGGCAGTTGATGCTACTATCTCTTCTTTGAGAGACCGAGTTGACCAGTTTGGTGTTGGAGAGGTTTCTATTAAGAGATATGGTGATGATAGATTGATGATAGATCTTCCTGGTGTTCAGGATCCAGATAGAATCAATACCTTTGTTAAGGGTGCTGGTATTCTTGAGTTTAGAATTGTCGATGAAGAGAATACCTCTGCTATGCTTGCTTGGTTGAGTGAGAATCCAGAGAAATCCTACAAGGATTATGAGTTACCTGCAGGCTCGCAGGCTTATGGTATATATAAAGAAGATGTCTTTGGATTGGACGAACTTACTGGTGCTATAGTCCTTAAGATTTCAGAACCAGCTGTTCTTGGTACTTCAGTTCAAAATGTCTCTGTTGCTACAGATGAGAGAGATGGTAAGCCGATTGTTAATTTTAGTCTTAATAAGACAGGTGCTGATGTAATGTCTATGATTACTGAGAAGTATCAGCCTGCGAAGAATGATCAAGGTCAGACAATCTCAACTACTAGATTGGCTATTGTACTTAGTGATAGAGTTAAATCTGCACCTGCAATTCAATCTAAGTTAAGCACAGGTATTACTGTATCTGGATTTGGGCAGAAAGAGGCCTTTGATTTGGCTAAGATTTTGAGGACAGGATCTTTTAAGATTCCTATCTCTGTTATTAGTCAGCAGAAGGTTGGTGCTCAGTTAGCAGAGGATCAGTTAAATAGCGGTATTTGGGCGCTTATTATTGGCGGTATTGCTGTCTTCTTGTTTATGATTTTATACTATTTACGTGGTGGTGTTGTCGCTGTTATTGCAATGTTTGTGAATATGTTTATGCTTATCTCAATTCTTGCAGGAATGGGAATGACTTTGACTCTGCCTAGTATTGCTGGTTTGATCTTGACGATAGGTATGGCGGTAGATGCAAATGTAATTATCTTTGAGAGAATCAAAGAGGAGTATATGATTGGTAAATCGCCTCGCGCAGCAATAAATGCTGGATTTAAGAAGGCTTTTTGGACAATTATAGATGCGAATGTTACTACCTTTATCGCTGCTGTTGCTTTGACAGTATTTGGAACAAGTATTGTTAAGGGTTTTGCAAATACTTTGGCTTTGGGTATTGTTACATCAATGGTTGCTGCCTTGTTTGTTTCAAGACTTATGTTTGACTTTTCATTAGATGTGTTAAAGCCAAAGAAGTTAGTTTTAGGATGGAGGCGAAGAAATGAAGGTTAAGGAATTTGTAAAACATCGATATTTGTTTTTTGGCTTGTCTGTGTTAGTGATTGCTGTAGGTGTTGTTACTATGGCTGTTAATGGGTTTAATCTTGGTGTTGATTTTTCTACTGGTATTAATATCTCGGTAGATGTGGTTGTTTCGGACTCAGATACTGCTGACTCTGTTGCTGTTCGTGACAGATTGAGACAGTTAGAAGTATTAGCTGGAGAGACTGTCTATGTTCAAGATGCTGGAACTAATGGGAATTTAAAAAGCTTTGTTATAAAGACTAAGGTTCCTGAAGTGTTGGGTTCTGATGGTGTTGCTTTAGAGTATTCTGATGCTGCTGTTGCTATCAATACTGCTATTCTTGCTGAATTAGCTGATATGTATGGTGATGCGGACTTGACTACTGCAGAAGAGCGAAATACTTATAGTTTAGTAGATCCAACTCAGAGTTCAGAGAATGCCTTGATGGCAGCTTTGCTTGCTTTGTTGGTTCTTGTTCTGATTCTTGTCTATATTACGTTTAGATTTAAGATTGCATATGCTGTGGCATCTATTGTTGCATTGATTCATGACGTATTGATAATGCTTGGAGTTATTGCTCTTTTTAAGTTTGAAGTTAATACTATAACAATTACTGCATTGTTGACAGTTGTTGGTTATTCGTTGAATGATACTATCGTAGTCTTTGATAGAATTAGAGAGAATTCTGGATTGTTGAAGGATAAACCTCTTGCTACAGTAATAAATACTAGTATAACTCAATCTTTGAGTAGAACTATTATTACTTCGTTAACTACTTTGGTTGCGGTTCTGGCAATCGCTATTATTGCTTCTGGTGATATTAAATATTTTGGTATTAACATGATTGTTGGTATTATTGTAGGTACTTATTCATCAATCTTTGTTGCATCTCCAGTGTATTTAGAATTGACAAATCTTTTTGTTAAGAAGAAAGCGAGAAAGAAAGGTCATAGTGGTCCTGTTGTTGTTGCTGCTTCTGGTGAGGTCTATAAAGAAGAGAGAGATATTGATTATGATAATATTGAGATCCCTCGGATTGAACGCAAATTAAAGCGTAAGCCTAAAAAATGATTTTAACGCTATCTAGCCTATCGGTTAGATAGCTTTTTTTTGGTTCTTGCTCTTATTCTTCTTGAAAAATATAGAAAATTTGGTTAAATTATTACCTGATAATGAGGTCGTTTTGGAAAAATCAGAATATTTTAAGAGTCTTACTCTTTTTGATTTAGATATCCTTCGGGATATGGAAGAAAATAATCCTGGTAGGATTGATATTCAGCCTTCTGTTGAGCCAGTAATTGGTCGTTTTCTCTCTTTTATGGTTCGGGTTGCAGGAGCTAAGAGGGTTTTGGAGCTTGGAACAAGTGTGGGGTGTTCTACTATTTGGATGGCAAATGCCTTGAAAGAGCGTGATGGTGTTGTCTATACAATTGATAATCATGAGTTAACTCCTGTAGAGGCAAGAAAAAATTTTGAAACGGCTGGAGTTAGTTCAAATGTTGTTCAGATTGTAGAAGATATTCGAACTGGAATTTTGAAGTGTGGCAGTGAGTTTGATATTATTTTTCAGGATGGTGGGAAGTTTTTGTATCCTGTTATGATTGATCAATTGCATGATTTACTTGTACCTGGTGGGGTTTTGATAACTGATGATACATTGTTTCCTTGTTTTGAGTCAGTTCGAAAGAATCTTCAGAAACATGTCGATGATTTTAATCAAAAGATTCTTGAGGATAAGCGATTTTATACTGTTTATCTTCCAATAGGACATGGTTTGACTCTTAGTTACAAAAGGTAGGGCTTATGGAGATTGTAAAGGCAGAGCTAATAGGTTTCTGTATGGGTGTTCGACGAGCTGTTGAGTTGGCATATAAGGTTATTGAAGATTATAAGGGTTCTAAAATTTATACTCTTGGACCTATTATTCATAATCCTAGCGTTGTCGAGGAGCTGAGGGGAAAAGGTGTCAATGTTCTTGATAGTGATTTTTCTGTGTTGGATTCTGATTCTGTAGTGATTATTAGGGCTCACGGGGTTGCGCCTGATGAGCTAGCGCAGATTGAAGCAAGTGGAGCTACTGTAATTGATGCCACGTGTCCGCGTGTGTTGAGGTCGAAGCAGATTGTTGAAGCAAACGTTGCTTCGGGTAAGAGTGTTGTTCTAGTTGGGGATAAGGATCATGGTGAGGTTAAGGCTGTTTCAGGCCACTCTGATAAGGTTGTTGTTCTTGATCCTCATCTTGATTACTCAGTTGCACTAGATGTGAAAGTGCCTGTTGTTTTGGTTGCTCAAACAACGATCAAGCATGATGAGTTTTACAAGGTCTATGAGTTTTTGAAGCAAGAATATTCAGATGTTGAAATTGTGGATACTATTTGTCCTTCTACTGAGAAGAGGCAAGAAGCTTTGTTAGATTTGATTGGTAAGGTTGATGCTGTTGTTGTTATTGGTGGAAAAAACAGCGCTAACACTCGAAGGTTGGCTATGACTGTGGAAGATTCAGGTCTTCCTGTGTTTTATATTGAAACAGAAGATGAATTGTCTTCGGATATTCTAAATTATAATAGGGTTGGGATTGCTGCTGGAGCATCAACTCCAGACAATGTTATCGATTCTGTAGTTTGTAGGTTGGTTGATATAGGGGGATGTTATGAGTAAGGCTATTAAGGCTTTAAAGGGGAAGTTAAATTATATTTATCGTGATGAGAGTGTTACATTGCAGAACAAGGCGCTGGCTCTTTTCTTTGTTATGATGGCAAGTTTGGTTATTTTTCCAGTTGGGGTTATTTTGAATCTTGTCGAACATGATTATCTTGCATCGGGTGGTATTGCTTTAATTTTGTTTTGTATTTTTCTTACATTGGTGTTGTTGTTTGCAGGTAAATTGAAGTTTGCTTCAACATTTATTCTTATCTGTTCCCTGGGTTTGGGTGCAGTTGTTGTCTTTTTAAGTAAGGATAGTCAAGCTACTATCTCAGAAACGTTTAGTATCTATGATGGTATGAGGTTAGCTGTTTATATGGTTCCTACTGTGTTTGCAGCCGCGTTGTTTGGGCGATCTGTATGGGAGTTGTTATCTTTGTACTCTATTTCAGTTGCGAGCATGATTCTGGTTTTGTTTGTTCGAGTTTTGCCAGCAGCGCAAGGAGATATTGGTCTTGCGGTTGGCAAGGTTGTTCCTTCAATTATATTGCTCTCTATTTGCTATTTTTTTGCTAATTATATAATTTCTTCGAATCGAAAGATATTAAAGGTTGTTGAGAGTTCAAGAGAAGATGCTATAAGTCGGGTAGGGATGCTTGCTAAGGTTATAGATTCTGCAAAGAGTGGAATAAATATAGGAAGTCATTTAAAAAAATCGGCTGAGAGATCTGCTGGTATTTCTAGGGATTTAGATGATAGTATGAAGAGAATAGCTGATATTTATTCAGATCTTCTTGGTTATGTGAAAAATGCTGAAGAATCCTTTACTAATTTGAATGCTATAACAGATAGTGTAAAATCTGATGTTCATTCTCAGTCTTCTGCGGTTAGTCAGTCTTCTGCTGCGGTTGAGGAGATGACAGCATCTATTCGACAGATGTCGTCTACTGCGCAAAGCAGAAAATCTATGGTCTCTCAGTTAATTGATGTAGAGCAGGAGGGTTTGAACAAGATTAAGACACTCTTTTCTGCTTTTGAATCTGTTCAATCTTCAGCCGAAGAGATGTTGAACGTCGTTAAGGTTATTAGTGATGTAGCTGGTCGTACTAATTTGTTAGCTATGAATGCCTCCATCGAGGCTGCTCATGCTGGAGATGCTGGTAAGGGTTTCTCTGTAGTTGCTCAGGAGATTAGGAATTTAGCAGAAGAGACTAACAAGAACTCTAGAATTATTAAGGATATTATTAAGAAGAATAATGATGAAGTCGATTCGGTTTTGCTGATGAATAAAGATTCTTTGCAGTTGTTTGAGATTATTTCTGAGAAAATTAAGGAGTTGTCAGTCTCGATGAATGAGATTTTCGGAGGATTAGTCGAATTATCTGAGGGAACTTCAGAGATAAATGGTGCTGTTGAGAACTTGTTGAATTTGAATTCTACTGTGAATGAGTCAGTTTCTAATATGATTTCATATATCGGAGAGGGTTCAAAGAATATTGATAATATCTCACGCTCTTCTGAAGATATTCGTGTTGAATTTTCGGCTATTGCTGAAAAATCTAAGATTATGTCTGAAGAATCTTACAATATGGAAAAGATTGGTAGTGAGAATGTCGAGCATATTAAGATGCTTGAGGGTGAGCTTGATAAATTAAAATAGCTTATTTTTATATTCTTATTGACACTTTTTATTATATATTTCAAAATTATTTAGTTTGTGGAGGAAATTATGGCAGAAGATAAAAATGTTTCGCACTTGGATTTGGTTAGGCACTCTATGGCTCATGTTATGGCAGAGGCTGTTTTGAGTTTTTTTCCTGATGCAAAAATTGCTATCGGACCATCTATTGAGAATGGTTTTTACTATGACTTTGATTTGTCTAGATCTTTGACTATAGAAGATTTAGATCTAATATCAGATAAGATGAAAGAGATTATTAAAGAGGGCGGTGCCTTTGAGAAAAAGGTGGTCTCAAAAAAAGAAGCGAGTGAGATTTTTTCAAATCAACCATATAAATTAGAGTTGATTGAGGCATTACCTGAAGTCGAGGAGATTTCTATTTACACTAATGGCGCCTTTACAGATCTTTGCCGAGGTCCTCATGTTGAGTCAGCTTCGAAGTTGAATCCTCAGTCTTTCAAGTTGCTTTCTGTTGCTGGTGCATACTGGCGTGGAAATGAGAATAATCCAATGTTACAGAGAATTTATGGTACTGCGTGGAGTAATCCTAAGGAGTTGCGACTTTATTTGACTCAGTTAGAGGAGATAGAGAAGCGGGATCATCGTAAATTGGGCAAGGAATTAGATCTTTTTTCTATGCATGAAGAGGCTGGAGCAGGTCTTGTCTATTGGCATCCAAACGGAGCTAGAATTCGAATGGAAGTTGAGAATTTTTGGCGTGCACAACATTATGATAATGGGTATGAGATGGTTTATACTCCTCATGTCGGGAAATCATGGTTGTGGGAGACTTCTGGTCATCTTGACTTTTACAAAGAGGGAATGTATCCAAAAATGGAAATGGATAACGCGGATTTTTACGCTAAGCCTATGAACTGTCCTTTTCATATTATGATTTATAATAATTCTAAACACTCCTATAGAGATTTGCCGTGTCGATGGGCTGAGCTTGGTACTGTTTATAGATATGAAAAAGCTGGAGCTTTGCATGGATTGTTGCGTGTTAGAGGGTTTACTCAGGATGATGCTCATATAATTTGTACTCCTTCGCAGGTTGAGGATGAGATAGTTGAAGTTTTGCGATTTTCACTTGAGATGCTGAAGGCTTTCGGTTTTACAGAGTATAAGGCGTATATTTCTACTAAGCCTGAAAAGAGTGTAGGTCGAGAAGAAGATTGGGAACTTGCTACAGTCTCTTTGAAAAAGGCGGTTGATCGAGAGGGTCTAGAGTATGAAATCGATAATGGTGGTGGAGCATTTTATGGTCCTAAAATTGATATTAAGATCAAAGATGCACTTGGTCGAGAGTGGCAGTTGTCTACTATTCAATTTGACTTTAATCTGCCTGAGAGGTTTAAAATGGCCTTTACTGATTCTGATGGGGTTGAAAAGCGACCATTCATGATACATCGGGCCTTGTTAGGTTCTATTGAGAGATTCTTTGGTGTCTTGATCGAGCATTATGCGGGGGCTTTTCCTGTCTGGTTGTCGCCTGAGCAAGTGCGTATTGTGCCAGTTGCTGAACCTTTTTTTGAGTATGCAAAAGAGGTAGAGCAGTTGCTGAAGAAAAAGGGGATTAGGGCTACTGCGGATTTGAGCGACGATAGAATGAATGCTAAGATTCGTGTTGCTCAGACAAAGAAGATTCCTTATGCTCTAATTTTGGGAGAAAATGAAAAGAGTCAACGTTCAGTTAGTATGAGACCTCGGTTCAGCCGTGAGAATATCTCAATGGCTCTAGATGAGTTTGTTGATTTTGTTAGAAAGAAAGTTGCAGATAAAGAGACAATATGATTTTTAAGCCTTTTTGGAGTTTTGCTCTGAAAAGGCTTTTTTTTCTTGACAATTTTTAAATAGGGGATTATTGTTCTGTTATGAATTTACCAACAAAATTAACAGTTTTTAGAATTTTTTTAGCTCCTGTATTCTTTATCTTGATTACAGTCGATTATTTTCAGAAATCGCCAATTGTCTTGTCGATTGTCTTGGCTCTCTTGTTTTTTATTAGTGAAATTACAGATGTTCTTGATGGATATATCGCTAGGAAGCGGAATCTAGTTACTGATCTAGGGAAGGTTCTTGATCCTTTTTCAGATGTCCTTAGTAGGATTACCTTCTTTATTTCGTTTTCTGTAGTAGGTATTATGCCGTTTTACTTTTTTTTGATAATAATGTATCGTGAATTTTGCCAGACATTTTTGAGAATGTTGAATATGAAGAGCGGAGTTGCTGTTCCTGCGAATAATTGGGGGAAGATTAAAGCGGTTTTTTATAGTTTTTCATCGGCGTTGGGGCTTTTGTTTTTTGTATTTAAGATAAATGGAACATTTGAGTCATCTTGGGAGATCTTTTATTGGGTTTGTTATGGCTCATTTGCATTTGCTGCGCTGTCTAGTGTTGTTTCTTTTATGACGTATGCAGTACCATTTTTTAAAAAATATAAAATTAGTTAGCTTCTGTTTTTCTTTGAAAAAAAAGAATATTTTTTCAGAAAAGTAATTGACAAAAATAACTAATTTCTCTATATTTCTATACACAAGCAACGATAACTTGTTGCGGAAATAAGAGTAAAATCTTAACTGATCTTTGAAATAAACAGAGAAGGGAAATTGAGTAAATCGACTTAAAATAAAAATCGGTAGACTTCGGTCTATTGAAATACGA
>JAFGXN010000053.1 GCA_016936615.1 Spirochaetales bacterium
AAGGTGAAGAAAACCCGGCCACGAATCTTTTTCTCTATAGTAATGTCTTCGTATCCGACCTTCTTTATGAGAAAGCTATGTTCTCCTCGTAATGTCCCAAAACCATGAGAAACCGATTTCGGCAGCCGAAATAGATTTCGGCAGGGATGAGAAATTAAAAACATCAGATTTCATGACATAGGTTGTGGAATCTGAATGATTTTAAGGGTGAATTACTTTTAGCTATCTAAAAATCTTTAAAAAAAATTCTTTCAAATTGGCAATATGTGGAGATTATGTGATTGTTTTTAGGGAAATAACATCTAGTCTTTTTTGTAAACTCAAATAAAATTGAACTGTTTTGGATCTGGTTAGGATGTAGGAAAATCTTAAGATTATTATTATATTAAAAATCTTAAGACAGAATTAAAATTTCTGTTTAGTTGAAAATTTTGCTTTTTTCTCCAAAAATAGCGTGTTAATATTATTAAAACGTTTAATTTGTGGGGGAGTTATGAAAAAGTTTGTTTTATTGTTTGCGCTGACTTTGCTTTTCTCTTGTCTTAATATCTCGACTGATATTACTGGTTTGTCGATGGTTGAGCCGTCGATTGATAATCCTGAGAAGCCTTGGAGCTATGGCGCGAGGTCTACGACTGTGATTGGTCTGCCTTTTGCGCCTGAACCGGTGCAGGTTACTTATGACGGGGCAATCTATACGCGGTATGCGGAGTTGGCTTTTTTCTATGGAAAGGAAAAATCTCCAGTAATTATGCGGCAGCGTAATTTCAAAGAAGGGTGGATGCCTATTGTTCAGGGTAGTTGGGTTGCTGATGGTGTGGAGTACTCCCTTGAGCTATTCTCATCGGCACAAAATCCTGACTCTTCGTGTCTTAACACGGTTCAATATGCTAAGTTTTCTGCAAAGAATTTGAGCGACAGCCCTAAGTCGGTTAGCTTCGGCGGCTTTGCTCGTGGCAGCGGTGGCGATTACCGGTTAGGCGGGCTAAAAGAGCCTATCTCGGCAGGTGATTCCTTTGCTTTCGATAATAATATTTTTTCCCGCAATGGAAAGGCAATTTTTACATATTCAGGCGAACCTTCGCTTGAGGCTGTCAATGGTTCTACTTATAATGGGCAGTTCTCTGCCGGTGACTTCGGGGTAAAAGACTCGACTGCGACCGGGCTTGTTGTCTATTCGAAGCAGTTAGGTGCTGGTCAGGAGAGTAGTGCTTTTTTCAAGATGGAGAGGATTCCTCAGCCACTCGATAGTAATAATACCGCGCAGAATTTGGGAGTTACTGCTGATGAGTTTGCAAGGCATCTAGCGATTACCGAGGATTATTGGAAAAGTCTGATTACATCTGAGGTGAATTTTCAGATTCCTGAACAACGGGTCAATGATACTTGGAAGGCTTCGATGGTTCATCTTTTGCTTGCGACTCGAACTCAGAATGGGGTGCGACGTCAGGGTAGCGGTTTGCCGTATGACAGCCTTTTTCTCAATGACTTTGTGGATATGCGGATGGCTTACGATGTCTATGGTCTTCCAGGTATGGTTAAGGAGAATTTTCACTGGCTAGTCAAGAATCAGCTTGAGGACGGAATGTTTATTGATGTATCTCTTAGCCATGGCTCTCCAATTCTTGCATCTCACGGGCAGGCTTTGTATAGCCTTTCTCATCACTTTGTGATAACTAATGGTTCTGACTCAGCTAAGCAGTATCTCTCTCTTGTGAAGGGTGGAGCTGAATGGATAATTTCTGAGCATAGAAAAAATCCAAATGGTCTGTTGCGTCCATCTATTCCCTACGATAATGAGATGATCAAGGGGTGTTACACTAGCCACAATTTGTGGGGTCTTCTCGGGCTTCGATCTGCAATCAGATTTGCCAGGTTAATTGGCGAGGAGGATCTTGCTGCGAAGTGGGAGATTGCTGAGAAATCCTACTCAAAGGCAGTTCATGATGCTCTTGATCGGACTTGGGAGCAGAAAGGTTACTTTGCTCCTGGCCTCGATTCTTATATTACAGGTCCTGCTGCTAGGGCAGGCTTTGCTCACTACAGGACAGATCAGGAGTGGGAGAATAATATGCTTTTTTATCCATCTGAGGTTCTGACTAAGGATGATCAGAGGATATTTGTTACGCTAGAGAAAATTCGCAAGATGAAGTATCGGGAAGGGATTATGACTTATCGAAACGGTCAGCATCTGCACCAGTATATCACCTTGAACCAGGCTCATCAGTATATGGCAATCGGACAGCAGGAGCAGGCATTAATGGACTTGTACTCTGTTCTTCTGCACAATGGCTCGACACATGAGGGGTTTGAGAATTTAATCGAACCTTGGGGCAATCGAACCGCAGATCCGAGCTGTCCTCCGCCTCATGGCTGGGCTGCAGCAAAAACTGCCTTGTTTATCAGGAATATGATGGTTCGCGAGGAGGGAGGCTCTGCCGGGCTAGATGCTTCTGGACGTGGAATTGTTCTTTTTAGTCTAATTTCGCCGTCTTGGGTCGATGCGGGGAAGGTTCTAGCTGTCGAGAATGCAGTTGTTGAGCATGGAAGACTCTCTGCGACGCTGAAATTCAGAGAGGATGGCTTTACTGCAGATCTTTCGGGAAAATTTCATACTCAGCCAGCATGGATTGCTATTCCAGTTCCTTGGTTTGCCACTGTCAACGAGATTAAGGTTGATGGAAAAGTTGTAGCTCCAGCTGGGCGTGAGATTAAATTTTTACCTGATACAAAGAGGGTTGAAGTTACCTGGTCTCTTGATTCTTCGAAGATGAATAGCGGATTTGCTAAGATGCTTCTGAATTACCGCAGCGAGTTCACGTTTGTGGAAAATCCAGGTGATTATGAGACGGGAAAGGGCAGGATGGAGCCATTCGTGACTGATGAAGAGAAGACGATGTACCTCGAGCCACTCTCATTTGAGCTTGTGAAGAAGGCATTTGTACACGAGTTTAATCGTCGATTCCAGATTCATAGCCAGAAAGGCGGAAGGATTGTGAAAGTTTGTCCACCTAGAATATAGAATCTGAAATTGGATATTTTGACCTTTTATTATGATTTTTTTTGCATAGATAGTAGCTAAAACATCAGATTTCACGACTTCGGTTGTGGAATCTGTTTTAATTTATGGGCGAATTTTTTAGCATCTAAAAATCTTAAAAAAATTCTCCTTGCTCGATACCCTTAAATTTGGTATTCTATATTTAGTGGAGGCTTTATGAAAAAAGTTCCTTATGGGATTGCTAGTTTTGAAAAGATAAAAGAATATCAAGATTATTACTATATTGATAAGACTCGTTATATTGAAGAGTTAGAGAATCTCGGTGGTCAGTTTATCTTTTTCCTTAGACCTCGGCGGTTTGGTAAGTCTCTCTTTCTATCAATGCTAGAATCCTACTATGATATTGCCCGCAAGGATCAGTTTGAGAGCTTGTTCGGGGATACTTATATTGGACAAAATCCAACGCCACTGAAGAATTCTTTTCCTATATTGAAGCTGAATTTCTCTGGGATAGCGGTGAATTTGAGTGAGAAAGATTTGGCTTTTTCGTTTGCCTTGAAGATTCGGGATAATATTATCTCTTTTTATCGTAAATATTCGAAAATGTATAATTTGAATAGTGATTATGAGGCTAGGTATGAGAGATTTTCAAATGCTGGAGATATTTTGAACCATTTTATTGAGCAGATGTATGATAAGGGTGTTCAATACTACATGCTTATCGATGAATATGATAATTTTGCAAATAATATCTTGATTCACCATGGC
>JAFGXN010000054.1 GCA_016936615.1 Spirochaetales bacterium
ATAAAATTTTGCAAAAAAAACCATCTGAACAATATCAGATGGTCATCTTACTGGCGCTCGGAATCGAACCGAGATGAGGTTGCCCTCGGCAGATTTTGAGTCTACTGCGTCTACCAGTTTCGCCACGCCAGCGAACTAATAGAATATTATCTATAATTTTAAATATTGTCAATACCTTCTGGAGAATTTGAATCTTCAT
This sequence comes from Spirochaetales bacterium, assembly GCA_016936615.1. GTDB lineage: Bacteria > Spirochaetota > Spirochaetia > JAFGXN01 > JAFGXN01 > JAFGXN01. The sequence goes on from JAFGXN010000054.1 coordinate 200, forward strand.
CTGATTCAATAATTAACATTTTACTATTGATTATTGCATCGATTAGCTTCTTTCGTCCATTTTCAAGTAATCTAGCAAGGGTAGTTCTTGATATTCCCATCATCTCTGCTGCTTCTTGCTGATATTTCCCTTCAAAGTCAACATGTCTCATCGCTTCAAGCTCATCAATTCCAAGTCCTATGCTTTCAAGCATATCTCCCTTAATTCCTGCTGGCTTGAATACCTTTATGTTTGGATTGCAAGCAATTAATCTTCTTTTGCATGGTCTTCCTCGTGGCATGATTGCTCCTTTGTATGTTATGATGAAAGTATACCATATTGGTAGTTTTTTTTCTATCTTTTTTTTATACTAGTGTTACTTTTCTTGCAAAACTTTTTACTTTATCTCGAATTTTACAATTTTCTTCTTATATGAAAAAATAAGATATGACAAATCTTCTCTTTGCAAGAAAAGTATCAGTTGGTTATAAAATAATTTTGTAAATCCTATTTTCTGTGTATAATCAACGTGGAGGTTGTATGAAAAAAAATAAAATTCTTAGGTATGCTGGTAATCCCCGCAAATTAGGAAAGATTCAAGCTTTTTTTGAAAAAAATAATAATTTTGAAGATGATCAGGAGTTTTTGTTGTTTTTGTTGAACCTTGCAATCGAGTGTAACTGCTTTGAGAACTTTTCATATATTGTGAAGTTTTTAAAAGATCTTGATAGCTTTGATTCTGATGGATATTCACCTCTAGTAGTGGCTGCTGCCGGGTATGTAGATCCTGAGATTGTGGAGACTCTTATTGTTCTTGGGGCTAATCCTAATCTGCCAGATAGGATGGGGTTTGTTCCACTTGTTCATGCGATTATGAACCACGATATAGCAATTGTTAAGCGACTTGTTCTATTCAGAGCTGATATAAATTATCAGAATCTTGACGGGATGACCCCTATTATGTTTGCAGCTGGATTTAATTCCCATGAGGAGATTATTGAATATTTGCTTAGCCACGATGTTGATCTTACGCAGATTGATAAATTCGGGTTAACTGCATATGACTACGCGACTAAGAATAAGAGATTGCGCGATTCTGAAATTATTGAGAAGTTAAAAGCTTAATCTTATTGCAAAATTATTTTTGATTTTGTATAGTACAGTGTAGTATAGTTAGGAGTTTTTATGAAAGAGATTATACCTGTTGTTGCTTTTTCAAGTGTTGATCAGGCATTGCGGTCTGCTGAGATTCTTGAGCGAGTTGGATTTAAGAGTATTGAGGTCACCTTTCGAACTGAGGGGGCGGAGAAATTTATTTCAGCAATCAAAGATAAGTTTGATTTGTCGCTTGGAGCTGGGACTGTGTTGAATAGTGTGGATTTAAAAAAGGCTTATGATGCTGGTGTTGATTTTGCTGTTGCGCCAGGTCTAAACCCACGCATTGTCAATGAGGCTAAGTCGCTGGGGCTTGATTTTTTTCCAGGTGTAGCTACTCCATCAGATATCGAAGCTGGTCTGGAGCTTGGTCTCAGGACATTTAAGTTTTTTCCTGCGCAAGCATTAGGTGGTTTGACATATTTGAGTGCTATTGCAGCACCTTACAGGCATTTGGGGCTTAAGTTTATGGCAACTGGGGGAATTACTGCAAATAATTGTAGCGAGTATCTTGCTTGCGATGATATTTATGCTGTTGGTGGGACTTGGATCTTGTCTGACAAGTTGCTTAAGTCTGGGGATTATAAGCGTATTGAGGCCCTTGCTGTTGAGGCTGTATCATTTTTTGGAAAATAGGTGGTGTAAATGAGTTCAAATATAGTTTTTAAAGATGCTAAGGATTGTGAATTTGATATTCTCTCTCTTGGTGAGGTTATGTTGCGGTTAGATCCTGGATTTGGTCGTATCCATACTGCTAGGCAATTTACTGCTTGGGAAGGTGGCGGAGAGTATAATGTTGCACGTGGATTTCGCAGGTGTTTTGGTAAGCGAGCTGCTGTTGTTACAGCCTTTGCAGATAACCCGGTGGGGCGGCTTGTTGAGGATTTTATCTTGCAGGGTGGTGTTTCGACTGAGTTTATCAAGTGGTTTGATTATGATGGGATTGGGCGGAATGTTCGTAATGGTCTTAATTTCACAGAGAAAGGCTTTGGCGTTCGAGGTGCTCTTGGGTGTTCAGACCGGGGCAATACTGCGGCATCTCAGCTTAAGCCTGGCGATATTGCGTGGGATGAGATTTTTTCTCGAGGGGTAAGAATCTTTCATACAGGTGGAATTTATGCCGCCTTGTCGCCTACTACTCCTGATGTGATAATTGAGGCAGTTAAATCTGCTAAGAAATATGGAACAGTTGTCTCTTACGATTTAAATTATCGCAATTCATTGTGGGCTGGGATAGGTGGACAAGAAAAGGCAATTAAGGTAAATCGAGAGATTGCAAAATATGTAGATGTCATGATTGGTAATGAGGAAGATTTTGTTGCTGCTCTCGGATTCGAGCTTGATGGGGAGAGTGAGTTTACAGATTTGAGCCTTGATAGCTACGAGGTTATGATTCGAGAGGTCTCAAAGGTCTATCCTAATTTTAAGCTTATTGCTACAACCTTGCGTGATGTTGTCTCTGCATCTATAAATGATTGGTCTGCTATCTGTTACTGCGGAGGAGAGTTCTTTTCATCGGTAAAACGGGAGAGATTAGAAATTTTTGATAGAGTTGGGGGAGGAGATAGCTTTGCTTCGGGTCTTCTATACGGATTGTTGGAGTTTGGCGATCCATTGGTTGCAATAGAGTATGGAGCTGCTCATGGTGCACTTGCTATGACTACTCCGGGGGATACCTCAATGGCTACTCTAGCTGAGGTGAAGAAGCTTGTTGCTGGTAAAAGTGCACGTGTAGATAGGTAGTATGAGTAATTCATTAAACTTGAAATATGAAAATATTGTAAACTCTATCAAGGAGAGGATTAGGCTTTCTCAATTGTCAGTTGGTGATTTTTTGCCATCAATTGCTCAGACAAGCCAAGAATTTGCTGTTGCTAAGGAGACTGTCGTAAAGGCTTACCGAGAATTAAAGAAGAGTGGGATTATTGATTCACGGCCAGGTAAAGGATTTTATGTAATTTCGAAAGATCTTTATAAGAATGTAAAGGTCTTGCTTCTTTTGAATGATTTTAATCCATATATGCAGGTTCTATATAACTCAATTGTCAAGAACCTTTCAGGAAAGGCTGATTTAGATGTATTTTTTCATCATAATAATCCTGAATTGTTTAATAGTATCTTGAAAGATGCGAAGAATCGGTATCATGCCTATCTTGTTAAGCCTTTTGACTCGACAAAAATCCAGAAATCGATTGCAACTCTACCTCACAACCATCTCTTGATTATCGATAGACCTGAGTTTTCACTAGACTATAGTTGCGTTATTCAGAACTTTTATGATGATTTTTATGCCTCGCTTGAGAAGTTATTTGATCGATTGAAAAAATATTCCCGATTTGTTTTTTTTGATTCTGAGGTAAATCCCCATCCAGAAAAGGGGAAGAGAGCATTTTCAGATTTTTTTTCAAAACAAAAGATGGATTTCTCAATTGAGGGTAGTGGCTCTTTTTTATTGAAGAAAAACGACTGTGTTGTTGTGCTTAGTAATGATGATCTTGTTGCGGTTCTGGAATTTGTGAAAAAGAATAATCTTACACTTGGACATGATTTTGGTCTGCTGTGTTATAATGATTCGCCGTTGAACCAGTATATCTGTTCAGGGATTACCTCTATCTCTTCTAATTTTGAAGCGATGGGGGAAGCTATTTCTAATTTTGCTTTAGACTTAAAACCTCTTAGAATGACCTTTGATTCTAACTTAATTCTAAGAAATTCCATTTAATGTGAAAAATCTTCTTGCGCTTTTTAAATTTGAGGTATAAAATTTGTTGTTAATTGATAGGAGTTATATGAAATATATCACATCGCCTTTAGCTGTTTTAGTAGATAGTAGTTTTGAGACAGGAAAGGTTGTTATTCATCCAAATGCTGGCTTTGATCTTGGAATTATGACAACTAGACATCCTGTTTTAATCTATGCCAATAACAAGATTGATGAATTTAAAGATAATAAATGTTTTCCAAGTAATAGGGGAGAGGTTTGGCTTGAGAATCGATGCAAGCTAGACACGATTGAGATAAGTAAGGATTTCTGGGCTAAGATTGGTAAGCCAAAGCGTCTTGTTATGGTTTACGAGAATCAACGGCTTCTCTTGGTGGGGAAATAGAGATTGATGGAGCTTGTTTTTTTAGGAACTGGAACCTCACATGGTATTCCTGTTATCGGGTGCGATTGTGAGGTTTGTTGTTCTTCTGATCTGCGAGATAAGCGTCTTAGATCTTCCCTCTTAATTTCAAATAATTGTTCAAATATTATTATAGACTCTTCGATTGATTTTCGAGCTCAAGCGCTTAGTGTGGGGCTGAAAAGTCTTGATTCTATACTTTTTACACATACTCATGCTGATCATCTCTTTGGATTAGATGATATTCGACCACTCTCAAGGGTGAAACCGGTTGAGATATATGCTGATAATCACTCTATTAGTCAGATTTACTCAAAGTTTGATTATATCTTTGATTCAGGTGTCCAGAAGGGTGGTGGACTTCCTCAAATTTCTTTGACTGAAATTGAGTATTTTAAACCTTTTATAGCTTCTGGAGTTGAGTTCTTGCCTCTGCCAATATTTCACGGGCGATTGCAGATTACTGCATACAGATTTGGAAATGTTGCATATTTGACAGATTGCTCCTATATCCCTGAAGAGACAAAGGAGTTCTTACGAGGCTTAGATATTTTGATTATTGATGCGTTGAAATATACTCCTCATCCTACCCATTTCTCAGTAGATCAGGCTCTTGAGGTTATCAGAGAGTTATCTCCTCGGAAGGCATATTTTACCCATATGTGTCATGTCTTGTCTCATCGGAAGCTTTTAGAGCAATTACCTGCGGGAGTTGAGCCTTCATATGATGGATTGAAGATAAAAATTTGAATTTTTATCAATAAAATAAAAAAAATAATGAATTGAAAGAGTATCTATGTTATATTATAATATAGACATCTTTATTAAAAAAGGGAGTTAGTATGACTGTAAGTGGTGATAATAGTATTCAGCTTGTTACTTTTCAGTTAGGAAAAGAGCTTTATGGGATTAATATTATGTTGGTTAATTCTATTGTTAGACCTGAGAGAATAAGACATATTCCTAATGCTCCCCATTATGTTGAAGGTATGTATAATTTGAGGGGTGAGATTATCCCTGTAATTAGTCTGCATTCAAGATTTATGATAGAAAAGTTAGAAGTCTCTGAGGATGATGCTATTCTTGAGGGAATGATTATTGTAAACGTAAATCGCAAAAAAATGGGTATCCTTGTAGATAATGTTAAGAGAGTAGTTCCTATTCCTTATGATAAGATTCAGCCACCTCCAATGAATGTTGCGGGGATTAGATCTGAATATGTCTATGGCGTCTATAGGGATGATAAATCTTATTTAGTAATCCTTGATGTGGAAAGGATTTTTAGTCAGAACGAGCTACAGCAGTTACAACACATTGGAGAATAGTTAGGAATGTCGATAGATTTATTTAATCCCTTTATATTGAGAAAAGATATGGATGCTGTGCTCTCATGCATGGTGAGTGATAAGATTGGCTATGGTAGTATAGCTAATTCGTTGATAAGTAAGGGCTGTGAGTTATTTTCAGCTCAGAATGGTTACGCATTCAGAGATCCAGCACGTGCCTTTGAGGTTATTCTTCGGGGCAATTTTGAACCTGGTGCGACAGTCTTTGTCTCACCTCTTGCGCCAGATTATTATCGTGTCGGAGCTGAAAATGCTCTGTGTAAGATAGAGTTTGTAGATGTTGATCCTGAGACAGGTTGTCTCTCTTATGATAATTTTAAGGCTAAAGATCTTACTGAGGTAAATAATTATCTGGTCGTGCTAGATTCCCCAGCTGGGAATATCCCAAATGTTGCAAAATTCGTTGATGATGGGGTAACTGTTGTCGAGGATGTCTCTACTACTGCTGGAATTTCTAGCGAAGAGTACTCTGTCGGAAGTCTGAGCGATTATGTGTTCTTGTCATTCGAGATTGATTCTCTTGTTACAGCAGGTGGGGGTTCTCTCGTTCTTGCGCGTGATAAGAAGCAAGTTGGGAAATTGAATAAAGGTGTAGCTTTTTTTAAGGATTACATCTTTTTGCCAGATTTAAATGGTGCACTAGCTCTATCACAGTTTGAGCAATTAGCCAAGAAGATTGATAAGCGAAAGACAATCTATGCCTTCTTGAGAGATGCGGTTGCCAAATCAATACACACGACCTTGAAGCGGTCTGAGTTGACTGAGAATTATCTATATGCCTTGCCAATGATAATTGATATGGGAATGGGCGATGTTATTAAATATTGTAAAAAGAGAGAGATTGAGGTTCGTCCTTGCTTTGATTCTTCGATTTTGGCATCATTTGCAGATCCAATTGATGCGCAGACACCGAATGCTCTTTCGCTGTTTATGAGATGTCTTCTTTTTCCTGTACATGGATCAATAAATAAGAAGGATTGTGAATATCTTGCAAGGGTTATTACTACACTGCCTTAAGGGTTTTTATGAAAGTGAAGAAGGCTGTTATTGCAGCAAATATGAACAAGAGTGAAGTACCGCATTTGATTGAGCAGATTTCAGAATATTTATCTCAGAAAGGGATACTCTATTCTGTTGTTGAGTTGCGAGAAAAATCAAAAAAAGAGTATATCGATGATTGTGATCTTGTCTTTTCTCTTGGTGGTGACGGAACAGTCTTGTATGTGTCGAGAATTTTAAAGCGTGAGATTCCTGTCTTTGCTGTAAATCTTGGCCGTGTCGGGTTTATAACCGAGATTCTTCAGTCTGAGTGGAAGGAGGCTTTTGAGCTGTTTCTGCAGGATAGATTGGATATATCGCGGAGATTGATGATCTCGGTCATAGTTAAGAGGGGTGGAGAAGAGGTCTTTGCTTGTGAAGGTCTGAATGATATTGTTATCTCTTCTGCTGGGATCTCGAAGTTAATAAATTTTGATGTGAATGTTGGTGATTCGAAGATGGGAAGTTTTAGGGCTGATGGAATTATTTTTGCCTCGCCTACTGGTTCAACTGGATATAGTGCTGCTGCGGGAGGTCCAATCTTAGTGCCTGAGCTTGAGTGTTTTATAATAAACACAATCTGCCCTTACTCCTTGTCAAATCGCCCTGTTGTTGTTGATTCAAATGCGTGTGTCTCGGTTGATTTGCCAGATAGTAAGAATCATGGATTGATATTGACAGTTGATGGACAGGAGACTTTTTCACTAGAGCTTGGTGATAGAGTCTTCTACAAAAAATCATCGAAAAAACTTTCGCTTGTGATGTCTAATCAGCGGCTTTTTTTCGATGTAATGAGAGACAAGTTGAATTGGTCGGGAGGGTCTAATGCTTGATAAACTTATTGTTAAAAATTATGCCTTGATTAAGAATATAGAAGTTGATTTCTCAAAAAAATTTAATATCTTGACAGGAGAGACTGGAGCAGGTAAGTCTATACTTGTTGGTGCACTTGGGCTTTTGCTTGGATCAAAGGCTGAAGCAGATGTAATTAGCACTGGCGAAGAGGTCGCTGAGGTCTCTGGAATTATCGATATCTCATTTTCGCCCGAGGCGAATAGTTGGTTAGAAGATAGAGATATAGAGGCAGATGATGGGAAAATCCTTGTCCGCCGTGTCTTAAAAAGAAATAGTCGGGGCGGAGCGTACATTCAGTCAACCCCAGTGACAGTGGGAGATCTTGCTGAGTTCTCTTCACTTGTCTTTGATATGCATAGCCAGCACCAGAACCAATCCTTGCTGCGCGCAGATAGCCACAGAAGATTGCTCGACAGGTTTGCTGGAATCGAAGATGATGTTGCGCAACTCTCAGCTTTATTTACAAAGCTTGGTAATTTAAAGAGAGAGTATGACCAACTCATAGCAAAAGAGTCTGAACGTGAGCGTGAGATAGATTTTTTAACCTTTGCAATAGATGAAATATCCTTACTCAAGCTTAAATTAGGCGAGGATGATGAGATTGAATCTGAACTTAAGGTTATAAGTCAGCACGAGAAGATTGCAGAGAAGATGGATCTTTTTCTGCAGAATGTTGGCAATCAGACAGGGCTTCTTCAGCTTAATGAGGGTGTAAAAAGCCTTGAGTTTCTTGCCGGGATTGATCCTGATTATGCTGATCTTTTGTCAAGATTTCAGAATGTCTATTATGAGGTTGAGGATATTGTAAATACTGTTGTTAGTAATCAGGATAGCTTTGATTTTTCTCCGCAGCGGCTTGAGTCCTTACAACAGAGAATTTCTGATATAAACCGAATGAAAAAGAAGTATGGTGGCTCGATCGAGGCAGTTCTGCAATATCTTGATGATTCTCAGATTAAGGTAGAGAAACTCAGGAAGTTTGATTCGGAAAAGGCTGGTTACGAGAAATCTATGGCAGATTGTGAGGCTCAATTACGCAAGCTTGCAATCAAGGTCTCAGATAGCCGTAAGCAGGCTGCTAGCAGATTGAGCGAGGCTATCACGACGCAATTACGACCGCTTGGGATGAAAAATGCGATTTTTTCTATACTAGTAGAGGTTCGAGCCTTAGATAATGGAAAACCTGCTTGTGGACCAACAGGAATAGATCTTGTCCGCTTCATGTTCTCCGCAAATAAAGGTGAGCCTCTTAAGAGGATAAATGATATTGCCTCCGGGGGAGAGCTTTCCCGTGTAATGCTTGCAATAAAATCAGTCTTCGCAGAGATAGATCCTATTCATACTTTGGTATTTGATGAGATAGATTCTGGTATCGGCGGAGAGGTTGCGAAATCTGTGGCTCTTCATATGAAAAAGCTAGCCTCTTTTAAGCAAATCCTCTGTATCTCCCATCTTGCATCAATTGCAGCTTTTGCTGATACACATATTAAGATTGATAAAAAAGTTGTCGATAATAGTACTGTAACTGACGTTTTTGAACTTGACGAAAAAAGTAGAATTTCAGAGGTAGCTAGAATGCTTTCTGGTAATGATGATGAAGTTTCGATTTTGCATGCAAAACAACTTATTCAGACAAGTACCTAGCCACAAATGGAGAGAAGATGCCGCAAATTGTAAATGAAAAACAGAAACTTTGGAATGAGAAGTATGCTGAATTAAAAAGTAAGTTAAACGAATTTAAAGAAAAAGAACAAGTATTGTTGAACAAGTCAGGTTCAGATAGGGAAGAGGCTTTTAAGAATTTGACATTAGCAGGTATCGCATTAAATATGACCTCCATTTTTGTCTTGATGGATAGTGTTTCACGAGAATTGCTTGGAACAAAGAGTGATAACTATTTAAATGAGGCGAGGAAGCTCTGTTACAAGATTTTGATGTATCTTGAGGCAGTGGTTACTCCTCATGTAGATGTTCCATTTTCTGAGTATGAAGAAAAGCTCAATTTAATTGAGAATTTTTCTGATGCTAAGCGTCTTAAGATGGTCAGGATGATCGGCTTTACAATTACCTCAGTTGAAGATGGCTTTGGGGAGAAGTCGAAGTGGCGCTGGTCTTTTGTTGAGATTAGAGGTAGATTTGCTGTCATTGCCAAGAATCTGATTAATCTTAAACAATATATAGCAAATTCAGATCCACGAATTGAAGGATATCAAGAGCGAATAGCGTTAATGCTTCGTGTAAAAGATCTTTTACAGCAATCAGCAGATGGCTATAGGGAAAAATATGAGTTATCGACGCGCCGAATCGATGACATGAAGGCAGCAATTGATATCCTCAATAGCTTAAGGCGAATTCATCTTGCCCTAGCTGAAAATGAGAAGGCAGAGTCTTTGAAGAAGAAGATTGATATCTGGAAGTTTAAGATGGATAACGACATGAAGGCTCAAGAGCAACAGAAAGCGGTTGAGAAAAAACAGGATACTGCTTCGAATTTCCTTGGTAAATTCAAAAAATAAAATAGAATCAATTTATTCTCATTGTCTTGCATTTCTTGTAGCTCGAGAAGGATTCTGATTATCTTTTTTTTAGTTCAAACAACGAATCTTCTGGTAGCAGGTTGCTGATAGTGGTGGCTGTTATCTCTTCCTCATTGCAGGAGTAAAAAATTTCTATGTTAGATCCAAATTCAGAGAGAACTTGCCTGCAGGCTCCGCATGGCGGGATTGGCACCTGGGAGTCAGCAGCAAAGATTGCAGCAGCTTTTATCTCTTTTTCACCATCATCTATCATCTTTGCTACTGCGTTTCGCTCAGCGCAGACTGTGAGGCCGTAGGACCGGTTCTCGATGTTAACTCCAGTGAAGATTTTGTCATTGCTTGTCAATATCGCAGCCCCAACTCTGAAATTAGAGTAGGGGGCGTATGAGTTCTTCGTTGCTAATTTTGCTGCTGTAATCAGCTTCTGTTGCATATCTTTATCTATCATTTTTCATCTCTATATTAAAGTAATCTGCAAGAATTTTCTTATGCTCAATGTTTTTGCACTCTTTTATGTAGTCGTAAATTCTTGTCTGGGTATCAGTTGTGTCAATCTCAAGGTTGTTTCTATAGATTATACTTATAAAGTCTATCAACTTTTGAGTACTGTCTGTCTTTCCTGAGATTATGTTTCCAACAAGCTTTGCGGTTAGGTTTGAAACGACAAGATTTATACTGCTTTCAATTTTGATATCTTTTTTGTTAATGAATGCAGTTAATCTGTCTAGCTCCTCAAGTGTCTGTTCCCACAACCCTTTGCGACTTAGTAGGTATTCAATTCTGAAGTTTGCAATCTCTTCGAGGAATTTTAGGTTTCTCTGAAAGTTGAATTGTGCTGATGATAGAAGGTTGTATGAAAAAATTAGATGCATGTTAAAATCAATTTTATCATCCTTCCAGGAGACCAACAATCTGTAGAGCAACTCTGGTATTACAGTCTCTGAGAAATCTACAGGTCTTGGTATAAATGAAATCTTGTCCTTGAGTGTATCTTTTTCCTGAAGTGTAACTATGTTGTTGAAATTCCTGTCAATTTCGATATTGTATTTAAATACATAATCCTTCTCAGTATTCTTATCTGTGAAAGATAATTCACCCTTATTCCATATGTTCTCATCTTTATGTTTTATGTAATTAAGCCTGTAGTATCCAATCTCTGTTTGAGGTTTACTGACTGCAGATCTGATTATAAACATAAAAGCGATATCTTTTTCTTCAATCTTGTATTCTGCAATAGCCTTTTCTGTTATACTCTTTCCATTTCCCTCGATATTACTTTTTGCCTTCTCTAGATTGTTTAGAAGTCTTAGATATAGCTCAATTGAGCTTGAGACATTACTGCACTCTTCGATAGCCTTGATTGCGTAGCAGATGTTTTGGACAGGTTCAATCCCTGATAGCTCTGCAAAGAACCATCCGCAGGAGGTGAACATGAACATTGCATATTTTTGGCTTTCAAGCAGGTTGAAAAAAATTGAGAATTCTGGTTGTGAAATCGCCCTCTTCTTATCAGCATATTTTTTGTAAAAATCCTTGCGTGAGATTTTCTCTGAGAGCACGTGTATGTAGTTGTTGCGAATCTCATCTGGGTTGTGGCTTGAAAAATTTGAAATCTCTCGAAAAAAGATGTGTCGAAGGTTGATTGCTAACGAGTCAAAGGCTTCTCGAAGCGGGGTTCGCCATTTTTGGTTCCAGCCTTCTTGTCCTCCTGTGCTACAGCCACAATCCTTGTACCATCGAGAGACTCCATGAAAGCAACTCCATGATGAGCCTTTCCCATCTTCTCCATGTCTAAGAGTTACTACATCTTTAGGAGGATTTTTCTCTAGGTAATTTGCATAGTTTGTAAATTCAAGCTGTTTGTCCTTGATAATCTTCTCTGAGAGGGCAGCAAGGCACATATCTGCAAAAGGTTCGTGGTGTCCGTAGATCTCTCCATCGGTTGCGGTGTGGATAAGTTTTCTTCCTGAGCTTGCGACTCCTTTTAATTTGTTATAAACATCATCTGCATCACGAAGATAGTGTCCAAAAGATATTCCCTGGGCAAGGATATTATCGTAAAAGAATATTACTAGATCGCCTTGAGGTCGTTTGAGTAGAAACGGTCTATCTGCTACCATACTAGGATCACTTACCTCAGTCCATTTTGAGTCATCGATCTTTCTAAACTTTTCAGCTTGCCATGGAGAAAGGATTGTAAATTTTATTCCATGCTTGATTAGAAGATCTGCTGTATCATTGTTGATCGCAGTCTCGCTTAACCACATTCCTTCTGGCATCCTCTCAAAGTGGTTCTTGAAATCTTCAATTCCCCAAATTATCTGAGTCTCCGCATCTTCATGACTTGCAAGTGGCATTATTATATGGTTGTATACTTGTGCAATTGCATTGCCATGGCCATTGTTAAGCTTGCAACTTGTTTTGTCAGCTTCGACTATTTTTTTGTATACCTCATTTTCTGATTTTTTTAGCCAATTAAGAAGAGTTGGACCAAAATTAAAAGAGAGGTATTCGTAGTTGTTACAAATTTTTAAAATCTTCCCATAGTGGTTAAGAAATCTTGATGAACTGTTTGCTCTATAGCATTCAGCAGATATTCTGTCATTCCAGTTCTTGTACGGAGCAGCACTTGGTTGTATTGGAATTTCTCCTGTCCAAGGGTTCTCTCTTGGTGGCTGGTAAAAATGTCCATGTAAAATAATATAATTCTTCATACTTTAATTGTAGAAAAAAATAATAATTTGTAAAGCACTAAAAATAGATATCTTCTTAATCTTGACACTATTTAATCAATTCAATACTATTAGGGTATGGGGGGTCTATGACAAAGGAAAGGCTACAACTTTTAAGTTACGCAGATTTAGAGAAGGCTGCACTTAAAGTCGGACTGGACGTTCACTCCGAAAAAAGTAAGGACGATTTAATTGAAAGTATTTTGGAAGCTCTAGAAGAAGAGAAGATTGAAAGATCTGTTTCTAATAATCTTATCATGAAGATCGAAGAGAAAAAGTATGATATTCAGAGTGAAGATTCATTGGAGTATGAGGAAGTTGTCGGGGATATTGAGATTAAAAGACTTAATACGACAAGGATTGTGCTGATGTTGAGAGATCCTGAGTGGGGTTTTTGCTACTGGCTTTTGAACAAGGAAGATCGCAAGTATTTTTCAACAAACGAGGTCTCTATGTTCTTGAGGATTTTTGAGTTAAATCATAAAAACTTCGAGCATAGTGAAATTTCAGATTACTATGAGGTTCCGATTCGTTCTACAGATTCTAATTGGTATTTAAATCTACCAAAGACTGGGCAGAACTATTGTGTTGCCTTGATGTATGAAGAGAATGGAATAGAGAAGATGCTTTGTCGCTCAAATGTTGTCTATTCTCCAAATATTAGTTTCAGCCTTGGGGCTGGTGCTGTTCCAGAGGAAATTCTTGTCAAAAATGGATTGTATGATGATTTGTTGTCAGGCGATGTTGCACCACAGAGAATTTTGAGTGATTCTGAATTAGATTAAATAGAGGTTGAATTATGGTAAAAGGTTATTTGAATCTTGTTCTTCATGCTCATCTACCATTTGTTAGACATCCGGAGCATAGTAGATTTTTAGAAGAAGATTGGTTGTTTGAGGGAATTAGTGAGACATATCTTCCTTTTTTAAGAATGTTGAATAGGTTAAAAGCTGAGAAGTTATCATTTCGCATAACTTTGTCAGTCTCACCGACTCTTGCAGGGATGTTAAGCGATGATTTGCTGTGTGATAGATATGTTCGTCATCTTGAGATGTTGCTAGAGTTAGCTGAAAAGGAGATTTTTTACACAGAGAATGATCCCGAAGAGAACAAACTTGCAATTTTTTATAGGGATTTTTATAAGCAGAATTATGATGATTTTGTCTTAAAATATAAAAAAAATATTTTGAGAGAGTTTCGGGCATTTGAAAAAGAGGGGTATCTAGAGTTGATCACAACTGCTGCAACACATGCCTTTTTTCCAACCTATGAATCTTTTCCAACTGCAATTGATGCGCAGATTCAGGCTGCGATAAATTCTCACATGCACCACTTCGGCAAGATGCCAGAGGGGTTCTGGTTGCCTGAGTGTGGATACTTCCCTGGTCTTGAAGAGTATTTGAAGAGAAATGGTATAAATTACTTTTTTACTTCAGCTCATGGGTTGTTACTCTCTCCAGATCAGCCTGCTGATGGCCTTTGTGGTTTCTACAAATGTCCAAACGGGGTAGGCTTTATGGGTAGAGATATCTCCTCTTCGATGGCGGTCTGGTCAGATACTGAGGGTTATCCTGGAGATTTTTCTTATCGTGATTTTTATCGAGATATAGGTTTTGATAGGCCTCTTGATTATATCTCTCCATATCTTCATGGAGATGGTAAGATTCGGGTGAACACCGGGTTTAAATACTATGCAATTACCGGAAATACCGATCAGAAGAAATTATATAATCCTCAGGCTGCTGAGAAGAAGGCTCAAGAGCATGCAAGTAATTTTATATACAATCGTCTTAAGCAAATAAAGGGCTTTAGTTCAAAATCTAACAGAATTCCTGTTCTTTTGGCTCCTTTTGATGCAGAATTGTTTGGTCACTGGTGGTTTGAAGGTTGTATCTGGTTAGAAAGCTTGATTAAGAAGATTGCTGTTGAGCCAGGGCTTGAGTTAGCAACATCCTCAGATATAATGAAGATGAGTACAGATTCACAATATGTTACTCCTATCTTCTCAAGCTGGGGTAATAATGGCTTTTCAGAGGTGTGGTTGGATGGAAGCAATGACTGGATCTATCCGCATCTGCACAGTCTTGTCGAAAAGATGACAGATCTTGCGACTAGATTTCCTGATGAGGATGGGCTGAGACGCCGCATATTGAACCAGGCTGCACGTGAAGTGCTGCTTGCTCAATCTTCGGATTGGCCGTTTATGATGCACATGGGAACTACAGTGAAATATGCTGAGAATCGAATAAAATACCATATAGGAAATTTTAATAAGATTTACGAAGATATGTGCAGCAACAAGGTCGATACTGAGTGGCTAACCAACTTAGAGAAGAGGGATAATATCTTCCCAGCTATGAACTATATGATTTTTGCAAAATAGATAATTGTAACGGGTCACATAAAATGAAAAAATTGACATAAAGAATGAAATAAATATCTAAAAAATTGACATAAAGAATGATAATCTTGGC
>JAFGXN010000055.1 GCA_016936615.1 Spirochaetales bacterium
GAATAGCTTCTACCTTCTCTTCGTAACTAAATTTTCTTTGCATTTAACCCCCAAAAAGTGTCCATGATTTGGGGTTCAGTTCAGACTCAACCCGATTGTCCTCCTGGCAATTCTTCGAATTGCCCTCGTCGGACGGATTAGTTAAGGATTAGTTCATTCTGAACTAATCCTTAACTAATCCTAGGTCAACATGACATAAAACGCGGTTCCGATTAGGAATACTCCGTAGAGGCGTTTGGTTATCTTCGAATTAAGATTGAGGCCGATGTGAGAGCCGATGAATTCGCCGAGGAGTATGCCTAGTGCTATCGGTAGCGAATACAAGAGGTTCATTGTGCCGTTCTGGTAGTGCATGATGACACCTGAGATGCTTACTGGAGGTACCATTGCGGCTAGGCTGGCAGCGACTGCACTTTTGTATTGAAAACCGCAGATAAAGACTAGCGATGGAACGATTATTGCACCGCCACCAATGCCAAAGAGTCCAGATGAGATTCCAGCAGTAAGGCCGATTGCGAGAATCAGTGCCCAGTGGTCTACCAATCTCTTCTCCTTCTTCTGCTTAAGCTTAGGCTGGTAACTGTCGCCAAGCTTTCTCTTCATCCGCCTCTGGTGAAGGCTTGTAACCAGGTCTACCGGCTGTATAAATCTATATGCGATATATAAAAGAAAGACTCCGTAGCTTATATCTAAGGCCAGTTTATTAAGTGATAAGTTAACAAATGTTCCAATCGGCGTTGCAAGCAACAGACCTAACGCGATAAGTGAGGCTGCTTTGATACTTAGATGTCCAGCTTTGTGATACTTCAATGCCCCAAAGAACCCAACTGGCAATATCAAAGCTGCAAGGCTTATTGCCTGCGACTCCTGCAATGGCAGTGTTAAAATAAAAAGCAAAGCTGGCACGATGACTGTTCCACCGCCAATTCCAAAGAGTCCGCCTGTGATTCCAGCCACAATTCCGATGAGCAAGAGTATTATTAAAATTGTAATTTCCATTTAAACCCCTATTTTTTATAAAAAATACCATAATTTCCCAAAAAATAACAGCCACTCCATTTTTAAATTTGCTTTTTAATATAAATTAAATAAAATTAAATTGTGGACATAATAAATTCAATTAAAGACGAGATCAAAGATTACATTGTAGATGGCAAGGCAGAGAAGCTTGAGAAATATTTCAAGACTGGGGTTGGCGAATATGGCGAAGGTGATAGATTCCTCGGTGTAAATGTGCCTAATCTTCGGGCTATTGCTAAGAAACACTACAAGGATTTGAGCCTCGGAGATACGGAAGAGCTTCTTACTGAAAAATTTCATGAGTACCGCCATCTTGCGCTGCTTATTCTTGTCTTAAAATATGAGTCTGGTGATGAGTATCTCAAGGAATCGATTAAAGAGATTTATCTTAATCATACGAAGTATATAAATAACTGGGATCTTGTAGATTGTTCTGCGCCGAATATTGTCGGGGAGTTTTGGTATAGAAAAAAAGATCGTCACGAGTTGCTTAGATTGACTGACTCCGAGTCGATATGGGAACAACGTATTGCAATTTTAAGCACTTTTTACTTTATTAAACAGAACCACTTTGATTTGACTTATATGTTATGTAGAAAATTTTTCAAGAGTAAGGAGCCGCTAATCCACAAGGCTTGTGGATGGATGTTGCGCGAGGCTGGAAAGCGCGATATTAGCTTTTTAATAAATTTTCTTAACCACTTTGCCCTTCAGATGCCTTCGATAATGTTTCAATACTCTACTGAGAAACTTGAAAAGGCTGAAAAAGAAATTTACAAAGAGTTGAGAAATACCGGCAAGTATCTATAATTTTTTTCCAAAAAAAGATATAATGTCACTTTAGGAGTTTATTGTGAAAAGATATATTGTAGGCTTTCATGCTATCGAAGAGGCCTTGAAGCGGAACAAACTTAAGGGGAGTCTCTATCTTTCTGATACTAATGGAAAGAAGGAGAATCTTAGAATTCTTGCCCAAAAGGCTAATATTAAGGTTAATATTAAATCTCAAAAGGAGATTGCTGATATATCTCAGATCAAGGATAATCGTGGCGCTGTTCTTGAGGTTTTTTCTGAAAATAACAAGGGCTACATTGATCTAAAGACTTTTTTAGCTAATGTAGAGGGTGAAAACTCCCTTGTCGTGATTCTTGATGGGATTACAGATCCTCACAACTATGGGGCGATTATCAGAAGTGCAGATCAATTCCAGGCTGATTTGATTATTGTTCCTGAAAAGCGGTCAGCACCTGAGAGTAACATCGTGGATAAGACTTCGGCTGGAGCTGTAAATTGGGTGAATATTTCGCGTGTTCCTAACCTTGTGGCTTCAATTGAGCAGCTTAAAAAGGCTGGTTACTGGGTCTATGGCGCAGATATGGATGGCGAGGATGTCTCAAAGGCGGATATCACTGGAAAGACTGCAATTGTTCTCGGGCGAGAGGGAGAGGGCTTGCACAAGCTGACTGCAGATACCTGCGACTCGCTGATCAAGATTCCTACTAGCGGAAAGATTGATTCGCTAAATGTGAGTGTCTCTGCCGGGATTCTTCTTTATGAATACAACAGGCAGATTAACAAATAGAAGAAAGTCCACCCATTGTCGGTGGACTTTTTTTTTAGAAAAAATCTAATCTCTACTCGGTGTAGCTTATCTCTACGTCATCAAAGATAAATTCTCCATAGTAGAAGGTATCCCAGGCATTTCCATCTCTGCCTTTGAAAAACCTAATCCTGATCTGTCCGTCTGAATCTGGTGTGAATGTGATTGTAACCTCTTGCCAACCATATTCATCTAGTGATGGGATATCTTGTTGCTTGATTTCCCCGCCCTCGATGGTCAGACCTGAGACTCCGTAGATTTGAAGACTTAACGGAATAGTTAGGCCATTTTCACCACGATAGACCTTTGCTGTAACCTCATAATTATTGCCTTGATATACTGAGATATTTTCACTGTACAACATTCCATTTGTTCCATAGATATTTGCTGAAAAGTAGTCTCCAGGCGCGAATGAGGTATCATACATCTTAGCTCCCTTTGAACTATTGTATCCCATTGTCGCATCTATTCCGCATACATTGTAGTACCACGAGTAGTTGTCTGAGGTGTCTTGCGGCTCTGTTGTACAGGTACTTGATGGAGAGTATCCAACATTTGAGTACTGATAATCCATATCCCATTTCCATGGTGCGATATTAGCAGCATCTTCAAAATCACCATTTGTAAGTGCTAGAGGTGCGAAGATTTTAACACTCTCTGTAAATGTTGATTTTTGCGATGGGAAATCTGCATAATAGACTTCAATTGAGAATGCTGCAAGGCTATTCAAGATGTCTAGGCTTATTGTCTTGCTTGTTGTTGTCAATGGAGAAAGATCAGTATAGCTGTCATCACCTGTGACTGTCCACTTGTAGGTCAAGGCTCCACCAAAATCATTGACTGTATTACCTACTGCGCCAGAGAGTGTGTATGACCACCCTGTTGATTGCTGTGGGAATGGCAAAAACTCTAGATCAGCTAGGCTTAAATCGATTGCTGGTGGATAGATTACTAATTCACGTGTCTTTGTCTTCTGATTTCCAGCTCGATCGCTAATAGAATATTCTATTGTGTATATTCCTGGATAGCTGGAATTTAACTCTGTCTGCCCATCAGGAAGTGTCTGATATGTGATTAAGATATCATCCTTTGACAAAACATCTATATTGTCACTGATAACCACATCATTATTTGAAAAACTGACTTCACTTTCAAAATCAAAATAATCCCTGGCAGTTACTCCATCTGCAAATGCAATCTCTGGCTCTGTACAATCTACAAGGATTGTATGGCTGCCAGACTCACTCCAAACTCCATCACTATCTGAGGCCTGCACGTACAAGGTGTTCTCGCCCTCGGCAAGGCTTGAACTTGGCGTGAACTCGGTGGTAGCTGATGATAATTCTGTCCAGCCAGCTTCATCCTGGCTGTTTAGCTGCAACCTAATTGATTGTGTATCAGGATGAAGAACTATATCCCATGTCGGGGTATCTATCTGAGAAAAATCTTCGCCACTTACGTGTGGAACCATAGAGACAATAGTCAATTGCGAAGTAAGGGTTTTTGAATTATTGAATTTATCCAAGATTGTTAACTCAATTTCAACATCACCAGAAACACTAAGCGCAGGCACGCTAAATCCCTGTGACGAAGAAGAGGCCAAGATCTCCTGACCATTTTTAAGTCGCCACTGATATGTAGCAATATTTGTCCTGTCTAGACTGACAGCATCA
The DNA here is from genome assembly GCA_016936615.1 of Spirochaetales bacterium. Lineage (GTDB taxonomy): Bacteria > Spirochaetota > Spirochaetia > JAFGXN01 > JAFGXN01 > JAFGXN01. The sequence goes on from JAFGXN010000055.1 coordinate 4,294, forward strand.
AGTGAAAATGGATTATTAACAAAGACATACTCTTTGTTCAAGGTAAGTGAATTTATATCTTTAAAAAAACAGCTTACAGAGATTGCTTGCTCACGTGTAGAGATATTTCCGCGAATATCAGTCAAGGTAACCCTGACAGTATAATCTCCTACTTGTGTAAAGTTATGTGTAAACTTTCCAAATACAACAGCTTCTGTCTGTTTTCTAACATCAAAGAAGCTAGTAGAGCTAGCAATTATCTCTTCACCATCTAAAACTTCATACAAACAAGTATCAAGTCGACTCCACTGCGCTGGAATTGATTCTGATGCATCAAAGCTCACACTCTCACCCGGCAATATCTGCTCTTGAGAGTAATCTAAGACAATTTCTGGTGGCGCAATATCTCCACAAGAAAAAACAAAAAAGAGCAGTATAAATAAAAATATACCTTTTTTAAGACCCATAGAACCTCCACAAATATTCATACACATTAAATTTACTTACGACCTAGTAAAAAAATGAAATATTTTGGAGATTTTTAATATTTTTTTAATAAAAAAAAGACCCAAACCCGGAGGCTTGAGTCTCTAACTGATGTAGATTACATCTGAGCTTCGTCCATGATGCTCTCTTTCATCTGCTCTGCAAGCATCTCTTGAATCTCTTGCATGATAGCAACATACGCCTCTGTCTCTGTCATCAAAGATGCAAAAGCTTGTTTCTGAAGTTCTCTTGTCTCTTTCAAGATTTGATCGCTCATAGAATATGCAACCCAAGCCTCGTAATGACCTAACTTAGAGTTATACTCTACATGCTGTCCCTCTTCCTTGAAAGATGAGAACTGAGTTGAAGTTATACTTGCCTGGTAATTTGCAAACTTATCAGATACTTTCTTGATTAGGGAATCACCTTCTTCCTTAGTGATCTCACCCTTAGCGACCTTCTCGTCGATTATCTGTACGTGTCGTGAAGACTGCTGAATTCCTGTTACTTTCTGAGAAAGGAATCTTGACAACTGCTGATATGCATCCATTCTAGCATTCTCAACTGCTGTAGACTCATCTACATTTGTTGGTCTTGAACTTCTACCAAGAAAAATTACAACCTGAGCCTCAGCACCACTTGCAGATCCTCGATATTCATTCTGAACCTTACCTCTATCCATTGTCCACCATTTTCGTGGCAAAGTTCCTGCCTCAGTTGCACATGAAAATACAAATGCACCAAACATCAAAACTGAAATTAAACCTAAAATTCTTTTTTTCATAATATCCTCCAAGAATTTATAAATACTGCTAAGCAGTTAGTACCATTTTAATTACTCTGAAGTGAGAACTCCTGAGCCTTTTCTATTATTAACTTCTTCAAGACAGCCCTATCTATCTTACCAAGGACCCACCACTCACCTTTCTTAGGATCTCTCCAATGTTCGATAAACTCGACTCCATAGATTGTTGCATTTGTTGTGGATTTGATGTAATCATTGAATTGGTCGACAAACTCTGTTCCCTTCTCTGTGGCTATCACAATCTTCTCTGACTCCGTAACAGATTCTATCTCCACGCTAATCAAGCGGGATACTTCACGATATGCCTTTATCTCTGCAACAGCGCGATCCATTCCAGGACCACCGACAAAATAGAGAGTTTCAGCTGTGTCTTGAGGCTTGTTATAAATCCAATCAGGTGTAGATCTAGAGCCTGATGAATTGCTTGCACATGAAATAATTGAAATTAATAAAAGTAAACTTAAAACTTTTTTCATAAAATACCTTTCTTAAAATTGTAAATAATTTGAGCAAAAAGTCAAGCATAAATTTGCACGAAATAGTAACCTCGTGAATTAATCTTCAACAAATGCTAGGTCTGCAAAAACTGGGTAGTGGTCTGATGGAAATCGTAGATTATAACTTTCACGCCACACCTTAGGATTTTTCGCAGCAAAATGACGAGTAAACATCACATAGTCGATGCGAGGGAAATTGGTAATTCCTTTAAAGCCGTGGAATGTTCCATTAGCAGAGCAGTCTGGGGATTCAACTCCTGTGAAGTAGAAGGCATCGAGAAGCGGGTTCGAGCGCTCAGATTTTTCCAATAAAAATTTAATTGGTTCAGAATCGGGTGTTGCGTTCAAATCACCAATTACAATCACAGGTAGAGCAGAAGCATTGACTATCTCAGAGACCATCATGGCACTTCTGAGACGAGAATTCTCAGATTGGTGGTCAAAATGCGCATTTATAACAGAAAACTCATCGCCTTCAGTTGATTTTAGTGTCGCAATAGTTATAACTCTGTAGATTGTGTTGCCCCAAGAGATAGACTTCACGTCGGGTGTATCAGAAAGCCAGCGGGTTTGGGTCGAAATTAACGAGAATTTAGATTTTTTATAAAAAATCGAACAGTGTTCACCCCAGATTCCACCTTGTCTACCCTCGCCAACATACTCGTACTCTGGAAAATTCTTGGCTAAATACCTAACCTGGCTGTGATATGCCTCTTGTATGCCAAAGATGTCAGGATTTATCTCAACTATGGCATTAACTGTAAGAGGTTTGCGGATCGACCATCTATCTGCACCGTCAGAGGACTTATTGTTGCGGATATTGAAGGTCAGTACCCTAATTTGCTTATCAGAACTCTGCTCTGACTCAGAGTATGCTATGCAAAAGATATTTAACATTAAAAAGATTATAAAAAATTTTTTCATAAAACCTCCTATTTCATATCCATTCCAAGAATCTCCACTTTAGCCATCCATGATTCAATCTTCTTAGCATCAGCCTTGCGCACTGGGGTAAAAACGGTGGTAGAGACTGGCTTAACTCCGCAGAAGCCAAGGACACATCTCTTAATGGAGATTATGCTTGCATTCTTGTAGACTAATCTGTGGTAAAACTTGGGGGTATTCATAGTTATAATCAAACGAGCTGATTTACCTTTAAGTAGCTGCTCTGGCAAAGATTTGCCCGGGCGGTAGCGAAAAGCAAAATTGGGAAATATTACACGGTCGATAAAGCCTTTGAGCAAGGCAGGATAGGTCCCCCACCAGACTGGATAGACAAAGACAATATGATCTGCGGCGTCAACAAGTGCTTGTAAACGCAAGATATCATCTTCGACTGCCATTGGCTTACGATACCCATAATGAAGTACTGGATCAAACTTCATATCAATTAAATTGACAAGCTGACAATCTGCATCGACAGAGTCAGCTCCTAACTTGTAACGAAGAGCTAGACCGCTGCACAAACTTTCCCTATCAGGATTTGCATTTATAACTAGTATTTTTTTATTCATAGGATAAGAGTAAAGCCAAAATGGAAATATATCAAGAAAAAAATCTCCTAAGAGGTTAATCCTAGGAGATTTTGTAGTGGAAAGTTACTCTGCTATTATTTCAAAGTCCAAATGTGTCTCGCTGCTTGGCCTTGATCCATTATCTAGCTTTGAGAAAAACTCTTCAAAAAAGATTTTATCTTGAGATTGATGATTTGCTGACTCTATCAAACTTAACAATTTGGATTTGATATTCTCGGATGTGGAAAGTAGATTGCGCGAATCATCTTTTACCCGTTGTGTAATTTGATTTAGGGTTTCAATTGCCTCAAGCATCTGTTCGCCACCTGAGGATTGTTCTGCCATGGCATTCTTCGCAACTGTCTCTTGGTCTGAGACCTTTTCCACTTCGCTCTCAAAGCTTCCAAACTTCTTGTCTAGCTCATTGACAGATTGAACAATAATCTGAACCGAATCATTTACGCTTTTTAAGACACTAGAAATTGTCTTTGCCTTAGTGCCTGAAGACTCTGCAAGGTTTCTGACCTCATCTGCTACGATTGCAAAACCCCTTCCGGAATCACCGGCGTGAGCTGCCTCAATCGAAGCGTTCATGGAGAGCAGATTGGTCTGTCTTGAGATATTCTGAATGACTGAACTTACGTCGATCAGGTTCTCAGAAAGATTAGCAATCTGCGAGATATCTTCACAGACCTTAGTGAGGTTCTCTTTTCCAGCAAGTAGCTCGCTGCTAAGAGTCTTCACTGTCTCGCTGTTTGAAAAGATAATCTTATTGACAGAAATAATATTGGCAATCATCTGCTCAATCGCCGAAGATGACTCTACAACAATTGAAGCCTGTCTAACAATCTCACTGTTGAGCGAGTTAATAAGATTTTCTATATCTGAAAAAATACCTAGAACATCGCGCAATGTCTCAGTCCGTTGCTCATTAACTAAGGCATTGCTCTCCATGATAGTCTTTTCAATAGAAATTTCCTGATAGTGTCTGCAATTTTCCTTGCGATTCTTTCCATTAAAGACTGCAATAGCAAATTGTTCACAATTTCCATAACCGCAGGCATCGCAATTAAGGAAATCCGAATCTTTGAATTTATACATTGACCTGTGAATCTCATCGATCTCATCTACAGAGGGAAGCTTTATCAGGCTCTTTACGATTCCTGATTTATCGGTGTAACTTCGATTATACAAGCCAGGTTTCCAGTATTTATTTATGAATTTATGAAGCTTTCTGATTTTCATCCTGTCTAGTATCTTCATGCTAGGAGTTTTGCCTCTTTTTTCTATGAAAAAATCCAAATTATCGACAGCTTCGTCTCGGTTCAAGGTTCCTGACCCACCATTACATCCCATCTCACAGCTCAAACAATCTACAAGAAATGGTGCTGTTCCCGACTCAAGCGAGGTAACTAGTTTATCAAGATATTTGTAGACAGTGTGGACTCCTTCGATTTTCCTCGATTTTAAACTTATTCCAGGAACCTCTCTCTCTGCGGTTCTTAACAATCCTCCAGGTGTCGAGAATAATACTGCCCTCTCTGCAGGCGGATTATCATAATCCACAGCAGGGAATTGAGAGAGTTTTATATTTTTTTTGGAAAAAAAATCATTGATAGATCTAAATGTAAGATTGTAATCCCCTATGCCAACATCGTCAAACTCATTCCTCTTGCCATAACAGGGAGAGATAATAACAATCTTTGATTTTGAATATTTTGGATAAAAAGACTTAATCATCTTCATTGTATGTAGCATTGGACTATCAGCAGGAGCTAAAAAAGGAATAAGCTCAGGGTGATAGAGTTCTATGTAGCGGACAATAGATGGACAAGGTTGAGCAATAAGATTTTTTATCTTATCATTTTTAATAGCTTCAAGATAAGACTTAACTGTCAACTCGGCACCGAAACTTACATCAAAGACAGCCCTCACCCCCAATTCTTTCAGCCAGCCATTTAAATTAAGATACTCATCAGGAAAATTACTCGCTGCAGCTGGTGCGACAATGGCAACTAAATCCTCACAGATCTCAACCGATTCAAAAAAAGCATCGACATCATCTACCCCATATCTCGCGCCATGTGTACAAACATCAATACACGAACCACATCCAATACACAAGTTAGGATCTAACTCAATATGGTCGCCAGCTCCATCATTACAGAACTTAGATGGACAAACCTTAATGCACTGATGACAATTGACACACTTCTCAGGATCTACCTGAATTACAGCTCTAGTCATACACCCCCCTAGATAACAAAGCAATTATTAGCCGTGGGTTAGAATATTATAAGATTTCAAAATTGGCAAATTAATTTTGCGCAAAACAGGGGAGAAAACCTACGATTATGTCGAAATTCAGATTTTCTTCAGAAGTGAGTTAAGAAGAATAAAGAAAAGTATATACTTACTTTAAATAAATACAAAAAAAAGCCTAGGAGATTATCCTAGGCTCATGATTTAACAGAATGTGGAATCGATTATGGTGTACGGAAGAGGCGGAAGCCAGTGTTATTTGAAACTTCTCCAAAAGAAATTGACTTTGATGAATAGTGAGCTAAATCAGAAATAAAGATAGAATCCCATGCACCACCCATTGCAAATAGAAAAGATCTGTTTTCATGATAGACAAGCTCCCAAACATTCCCAGTAACATCACGAAGATCTAAAGAATTAAATTTTTTCTGTCCGCAAGGCTGCGACATTGCCCCTCTCCCAGTAGTATTACTATTAAAAGAAGACCAAGCAACAAGATCAGTACTGTAAGAATTACTGTGTGGAACACCATCTCCACTAGCAGAATTACCTACACTAAACCATGGATTTGAGTATCCTGGAAGAACATATGATAAACGAGAAGAAGCATATCTAGAAACTAACTCCCATTCCGATGCTGTTGGAAGTCTAAACCCATTTGCCTCACAAAAAAGATTATTGTAAATAATCGAGCTATCATATAAAGTAACATTTCTGATAATTTGATCTCCGTACCTGTATACAGGTTCAAAATTACTATTTTTATGAAAATTATGCCATTCAGTCAAGGCATTACACCACGCAAGAGTATCCAAATAAGAAACCATAGTGACTGGGTGTTTATTGGTCATGGAACTAGCAGTCGGTTCACTAGTTCCCCCATGCGACCCCATTCTCCCTGTATTACCAAAGGTATATCTTTTATCTCCCCTAGCACTAGATGTAGCCCAATCGTATACAATCTTCCAAAGTTCATACGAAACCTCTGTTTCTGCAACCTGAAAATAATAAGGCACTGATTTTTCAATTGAATCATTAGGTCCAGCTGGAAATCGGTAAACAGGCAATACATTCTTAAAATAGTAAGTACTACTAGATGCAACAAAAGATAAATTATTAATTGCCTGAGTTGGATATCCATTCCAAGGATTACTCCACCCACTTTTTCCTTGATAATAAAATATCTTAAAATCCGGATGAACATTGCTAAAATCATATGAGAATTGGCTTGGAGCATTCCCATTAAAAATAACTTCCTTTAATTTTGAGCAAAATCCAAAAGCGCCCATCATTACACTAACATTAGCAGGAATAGTAATTTTTTCAAGGCCTGTGCAATTATAAAATGCAAGCCTTTGAATATTTGTTAAACTATCAGGCAAAATAACTTCCACTAGCGAATAACAATCCATGAAAACCGAAGACGACAATGTATCAAATGAACCAGCCAAATATGCTGTTGTTAAACTTGTACATCCTTTAAAAGCCTCTGCTCCAAGCCTAGAAACTGGGTAAAGCATATCAACTTTTCCCAACGATATACAATTTTCAAATGCTCCGGCACCAATATTTTTTATTCGACTAAAATATACTGATTTCAAAGATGTACAATCTTTAAACGCACTATAGCCAATACTTGTCAATGAACTTTTAAATGATATATGCTCAAGTGATGTCGCAGAAAAAAATGCATAATTACCTATACTCTCTAATTTTTCAGGTAAATCAATGCTTTTCAAACTAGAGCATCCAGAAAATGCATAGTTACCGATACTAGTAATACTTGAAGGCAAAGTAACATTTTTTAATTTAACACAATTACTAAAAAAATATCTATCAATTTTTTTTAAATTACTAGGAAGAATAACGGTCTCAAGATTCGAACAATCTGAAAAAGGTCCACCATAAATATCTGTGACGGATAAAGGAAAAGTGACTTTTTTTATATTAATATTTCCAGCAAATGTCTGATCAGCAACGCTAGTAACTGGATAACCATCAATTTCTGATGGGACTGTTACTTCTGCTGCATCGCCATTATACTTAGAAATATAAATTGTGTTATTATATAAAATCTCATAAGAAAAAGGCTCAAACCTCCATCTTGCAACTAAATTTATATCCGAATAAATTGACGAATTGAAATTAAATGGCTCTGTTGCCTCTTCACTGACAAACCATCCAACAAAAGCATGATCAACTTTAGTTGGATTCAAGGGTCTACGAATCTTTTCACCATCTAAAACCAATTGATCTTCATAATTATCATCGCAATATGTTTCAAAAGTTATGACATTTTTTTTCAGCCATTTTGCATAAAAATTTTTATCACCAAAGGATCCAACCAAAATCCTTGATACTGGATTCTCAAAAGATGAAGAATCGTACCAATCATCAAAAGAATGCTCGGAATGTGTTGGGATTGGTAAAGAAAAAGTTGGAGTAAAAACAGTATAACTCAAAATATCTGTATCAAGACTTCCACCATTCAAATTATATGTAATTGAATATGTAGCAACTTCCCATTTAGCATAAAAATTCTTTTCCCCAAAAGATCCTTTAGGAATAGATGTAATTGAAGATCCTTCAAATTTAGAGTTATCAAACCATCCTCCAAAAGTGTAACCGTTACGAGATGGAATATTAATTCCTATCGTTGGAGTTTCAATATTATAAGATGTGGGGTTAGTATTTGAAATTTGCCCCTCACTATAGTAATTTATCGTATACTCTACAGGCACCCATTTTGCATAAAAAATCTTATGACCTGAGTTTCCTTTTGCTAGACTTACAACTCTTTCGCTCGTAAATTCTTCATCAAGATACCAACCGTCAAAGGTATAATGTTCACGAGTCGGATTGGAAAGGTTAAAAGTAGCACTTTCAGTAGTGTAGCTAGTTGGTTGCAGATCTCCCTCTCCGCCGTTTAGCTCATAGGTAATAGAATATTGAACAGGAGACCATTTAGCATACAAAGTTTTTGCACCAGAAGAACCTTGAGTAATTTCAATTACTGCTGGTTCTTCAAAGTTTGAATTACTATACCACCCACTGAAGTCATAGCCAGTTCTTGTTGCAGGCGTCAAGGCAAATGTTGGGGTGAAAAAAGTATAACTTGTTCTGTTTTCGTTGCCAGTTCCTTCGCCTAAGACATAATTAATACTATAGTTTTTGGGTTCCCACTTTGCGTAAAAAGTTTTATTATTAACTGAACCCTGTGAAATACTAGAAACAGAAGCCCCATTAAAGATTGAATTACTATACCATCCTGAAAATTCATAATGGTCTCTAGTTGGTGTTTCTAGATTAAATGTTTCTGTTTCAATATTGAAGGTTTCTCTAGGATCTACTAAGACTCCCTCATTCAAAACATAATCAATTGAGTACTCAATTAAAGACCATCGTGCATATAAAGTTGAATCGCTAGAACCAATTAGAAATGAAGCCTCATCTGCAAAAGTAACATCTCCCTCTCTACTAATTGACCATCCAGCGAACAAATATCCTGAATTAGAAAAATCACAGGAAGGCAATGTAACAGAACTCTCATACAAACCTGAAACATCAGTCATGCTTCCTGTTGCGGATAGATGATTCGCATTAAACGAAACAGAAAAAGTCGAAGGTTCCCAAATTGCAAAAAGCTCTGCACCCAAAGAATTTAAAATATAATTTGATCCATCTTGATATACAACAGAACCAGTACTACTCTCAGCCCAACCTTTAAATGACCAGCCAGTCTTGCTAAATGTATTTCGACAAATCTTAACTTGAGAATTAAAAGTAACTGACTGGCTATCCATAGATCCAGTTGCTAAATCATCATTTTTATTAAATATAATATTATAATCATTCGCAGTCCAGACAGCATACAAGGTAACAGATTCTGGACCCATTAAAAAACTTTGTTTATCATTGTAATTTACAGTACCACTTTTCTCTAATGACCAGCCTGAAAAACTATATCCATCCAAAGCAAAAGTATTAGCAGAAAGATTTTCACTTTTTCCATTTTTAATAACTAATTCAGCCATTTCACCTGTTGCATTATCATTGTTTTTATTAAAAATTACCTGAAATTCATTTGCATCCCAGACAGTATACAGATAAACAGACTTAGCACCCATAGTATAATCCTGCTGGTCATCATAAATCTTCGAACCTGAAGCAGAATCGGACCAACCAAGGAAATCATATCCATCAACAGAAAAAGAGTTAGGCTTAAGTTTAACACTCTCTCCATACTTTACTGATTGTGTGATAATTTGACTTGGATCTTTTGTATTAACAAAATTAATTGTGTAAGTAACAACTTCCCAAATTGCAAATAAAGTTAAAGTATCAGAATATACAGTAATACTAGAACGAGCGAGATACTCAACTTCCCCTTCAGGCAATAATGACCAGCCTGCAAAGGTATGTCCAAGATTAGTAAAACTATTAGCTTTAATTCTAGTGCTAGTATCAGCTAAAAGAGTCTGGTCTGACATTCTACCTTTTGCAAACTCATTATTCTTATCGAAAATGATTTTACAGCTATTCTTTTCCCAATCAGGAATAAAAACTAGCGATCCAAAATTAGGAGCTGATATTTTATCATTTAATCTGTATTTTTTTGAATTATTTTTTAAAATCCATCCGATCAAAGAATAACCTTCGCGATTTAAATCTTCACTATCACCTGACAATAAAATAGAATCTTTTACTTGATAAAAATTAGAATCAAATGGAAGATTTCCTTCTGAAAATTCATCTTTCTCATACATTGCAATAAGAGTCTCTTTATCAGACTGAAAAGCTCGTATAGGTCTAAGAAGGAATCTAGACTTTTTATCAGCTTTAATGGCTTTTCCCGATCGAAAATCAAAGGCCCATGCTTCTGTAGCAGAAATTTCAGTTGATGTCCAATAGATACCATCCTTAAACTTGTCAAAGCTTAAAATATTTTCAAAAATAGACTTTTTTTCGTACAACAACTCAATTTCAGTTTTTGAAGGAATATACCAATCTGAGAAGCTTCCGATAGAATCTATACTTCGTGTACTTCTATCATTTGAGAAAATTTTAAATGTGTTAAATCGTCCACTACTTAAAAAGTCATTATTTGCAGAACAGAGTATGCTTTCGCCCCAGATATTTCCAAACCCCAGATCTTTTACTAGTCTGACATCATAAGGAGCAGCTTCTAAATACTGCCAACCATTAGTAACTTCGCCTTTATCATAAAAAACTACTCCACCTCTAGTAGATAAAGCACCAAGCGAAGTCCACTGAGGATATAAAGTAAGTGACTCGCGAACTTCAATAGTCTGTCCTGGTTTATAAAGGGTTCCCTTACCATCTTTCTGTGTATTCCATCCAATAAAAACCAAGTTTATATTATTTTCATTTCTTGAAATATTTGTAACAGAAGCAACCTTGACGAGCTCATCCTCTTGATAAATCACAGAATCAACTGGTGTAGTTCCTGAAGCACCATCCAAATCATATGTTATTGAAATTTCCTTCGGATCTTCACATCCAAAAAGAAAAAACAAAAATGCAAAAACAAGTAAACAATTTTTTTTCAAAATATTCTCCTAATCCTTTTTTGATTATAATATGAGAAATAATCAATTATGTCAATTTGGTAAATTAACACAATTATTATTTTTTGTTAAATAACTCTTCCCCAGCCCCACACTCAGTAATAACAAGAATTTTACCCGATTTGACCTCGATGGAGATCTCTTCTGATGCAAAACGATTGCTGAGACTTGAGAATTTGGGCGAAATTTGCTGATCTGTCAGATCCCAGTGGAGGCCGAGAGTCTTGCCGAGTTGTGCAGGCTCTTCTGCGAGGGGGAAGATTGAGATTGTCGCGCCGATTTGACTTTTTATAGAGAGAGAATCGGTGACTTTGATTAGGCAGCTTTGGGAACAGTACATTTGGGAAATTTGGTGGTAGCTTGCGAGGAGGTTAAGATTTGCAAGAAAGTGGTCGACTCTGCCGCCTCCACCACCGACGATGATGATATTTGTCGAACCAAGCTGGATTAACTTTTGTATGCCTAGTTCTGTATCTGAGAAATCTTTATCTTTTGGATAGGATAAAATTTTTTCCTTAGGGAATTGTGCAAGTAACTTCTTTGAAACGGAGTCGAGATCTCCCACAAGATAATCGATTGCCTGCGTATATGGCTGGGCATTCGTAAGCCCTGAATCCGCAGCTACGATAAAATCAGCTTTTTCCACATGCCCCAAGATCTCCTGGCTTCGAGCTGGCGCCTCTCCTCCAACAAACAAAACTCCTAACATTGCTTTACCTTCTTTATTTTTTTTCCATTATATATTATAAATAAAGAAAATGACAAGCTTGGGGCAATTATGTTTTTTATTCGATATAAAATTAACAAGGATGTGAAGGAATTCGCAGATATTTTCTATAAAAATGGGTTCAGATGTTACTTAGTTGGTGGCGCAGTGAGGAATCTTGTTGGTGGCTTTGGGCTAACTGATATGGACTTCACGACAAATGCAACGCCTGAACAGGTTATGAAGCTTTTTAGAAGTGTTATTCCTACTGGGATTAAACATGGAACTGTAACTGTGCTTTTTAAAGGGCAAAAGTTCGAGGTAACGACTTTTCGCATTGACGAGGTGTATACTGATGGGCGCAGGCCTGATTCAATTGCCTATACTGATGATCTTAGCCTTGATTTGCAGCGAAGGGATTTCACAATAAACTCTATCGCCTTGGATTTGAAATCTTTTAAGCTATTTGATCCTAACAATGGGAAAAAAGATATCAAACAAAAGATTATTAAGGCGATCGGTGAGCCTAAGCGAAGATTCGACGAGGATGGGCTTAGAATTCTTCGTTGTTTCAGATTTTCTGCACAGCTTGGCTTCGAGATTGAGGCTGCGACCTTCGATGCAGCTAGAGAGTGTCGAAACAATCTTAAGAGTATCTCATTTGAACGAATCAGGGATGAATTGAAAAAGATTATTCTCTCACCTTTGCCTTCGCAGACTTTTATCAGTCTTCATAAGGCTGGGATCCTTGAGATTATTCTTCCTGAGTTAGATAATTGTTGGGGTGTTGAACAGAAGGGGTATCATAAATTCGATGTTTTTCTCCACTCTGTGTATGCTTGTGATTTTGCTAGTAATTTCCCAGAGCATGTTAAGATTGCAGCTCTTCTCCACGATATTGGCAAACCTGCGATGAGGAAGGTCAAGGAGGATGGCGTTGCTACTTTTCATATGCATGAGAGGAAATCAGCTGATTTGGCACGAAAATTGATGGGCAGGCTTAAATTTTCTAACAGCGAGATTCAGGCTGTCACTCATCTTATCGAGAATCATATGTTTCATTACACTCAAGATTGGACTGACAGTGCAGTCAAGCGCTTTATTGGTCGTGTTGGAATTGAAAATATTGATGATTTGTTTGCTTTGCGTGAGGCAGATAAGTTCGGAATGGATTTAAAAAGGCCTGATATGTCGCTTATCTGGGAGCTGAAGCAACGGATTAGGAAGATTATTGACGAAGGTAACCCGTTCTCCATTAAGGACTTGAAGATTAATGGTTCAGATTTGATTGCTGCGGGGATTGAGCCGGGACCACAGATTGGGGAGATCTTAAATTACCTGCTCGAAGCTGTTATTGATGATGCGGCGTTGAATTCGCATGAGGTTTTGGTAGATTTGGGGAAAAAGTTTTATCAAACTAGATTACAATAAGGGCTACTCATCAATTTCGTCTGAGTCATCATCGGAATCATCGTCTGTATTCTCGCCGGCTGTTAATTTCATATACGCAGCCTCAGCAGCCTTTTGTTCAGCTTGTTTCTTATTTTTGCCTTTTCCTGGACCATACTCTGCGCCATTGATCTCTACGCTCATCCAGAAGACTCTATCATGGTCTGGACCTGTCTTGTCTTTGAGGATGTATCTTGGATAGGATTTAAATCTTTTCTGAACAAACTCTTGCAACATTGTCTTGTAATCTTTCTGGTATCTGTCTTGAATAATATTCTCGACAACTGGCTTTATTATTGCCATGACAAATTTCTTGACTGATTTATAGCCTGCATCGAGGTAGTATGAGCCAATTACAGCTTCCATACAATCCGCAAGCAAGGCCTTCTTATAACGTCCGCCAGAAGCCTCTTCACCTTTGCCAATCAATATAAAATTATCAATCTTAAGCTTTAAGGCAACTTCAGCAAGGCTATCTTCACTAACTGCAAAAGACTTAACTTTAGCAAGGTAACCCTCTTTGCGCTGTGGCAATCTATCGTAAAGATATTCACAGACAACAAGACCTAGCACGCTATCGCCAAGAAATTCTAGCCGTTCGTTATTCAAATGAGGAGATCCACTTTCATTAGCATATGACCGGTGAATAAAGGCAAGGTTCAACAGACCTAAGTCTTTGTATTTCAATCCAGTCTGATACTGAAAAAGCTGTAACTCATCTTTTCTTTCATCAGTTACAGCTTTTTTCATTTTCTTGATGTTTACAGTTGTGCTCAAAACCCAAACCTTAAAATTATAAGTTAGCTTCTAAGAATTTAACTATATCACCAACTGTTTGTACTTCAGCTGCTAAATCTTCAGGAACTGTGATTCCAAATTCTTCTTCAATTCCGAAAACTAGCTCATAAGTGTCTAAGCTATCAGCTCCTAGATCTTGCATCAAAGAAGCTTCCATTGTTACTTGAGATTCGTCTACTTCAATTTTGTCTACTATTATTTTTTTTACTTTTTCAAAAGTACTTGTTGCCATAGTAGTCTCCTTTTTAATTATTCTACCTCAATAACCTGAACGCCTTTGTAAGATCCGCAATGTGCACAAACTCTATGAGGTGCAATTTTGTTTCCACAAGATGCGCATTCTGTAAGCTGAGGCGCTTTTAATTTCATATTAATTGACTTTCTTCGTCTTGTTCGTGCTTTAGATGTTTTATATTTTGGTACAGCCATATATATCACTCCGTAGTTTTAGTATTTTAAATTACAATAACTCAAAGATAAATTATTGTCAAGCACCTTAAAACCTAGTTTTCATAGCTTTTGCAACATTTGGTGGAACCATTCCTGAAATATCGCCTCCATGCATTGCAATTTCCTTTATCGCAGAAGATCTCAGCACAAAATACTGAGGATCTGTCGGCAAGAAGATTACATCCAATTCAGGATACAAGGTTTTATTAGTCATAGCAAGTTCAAACTCGTAACTAAAATCTGCTAGTGCTCTAACTCCTCGCAACATTATCTTTATATCCATCTTTTTTGCAAAGTCCACTATCAACTTGTCCCAGAGGTGTATCTTTACATTTGGCATATTCACGACAAGTTCTTCAAGCATTTTAAATCGCTCCTCAGGGCTAAAAAGAGGCTTTTTAGTAACATTGACAGATAAAACGATGTTTACCTCATCAAATATCCGAGAAGCCCTCTCTATCATGTTCAAATGCCCTAAGGTTGGCGGATCAAACGAACCAGGAAATATTACTCTTTTCATTGCTTATTTCCTTTCTTGAGCGTCGAACTAACTTCTCGCCTCCACTGAACAGTATTGTTTTCATCTTCTACTTGAATTCTTTTTCTTATGAAAAAATTAGATCCACCGTTTCTGACACTTCTAACTATTCCGAATGAGCCTTTTCCTAAATAGGTAATCTTCTCATCTTTCTCTAATGTCTCTTTTGATTCGATATCCTTTATAACACACTCAAAATGTGCTCGCGTATGCTCACCAACTGAAATTGCAGTATAAAGATTAGTAACTGGCTTATCACAATAGCAGCAGTTGACAATCTCCCACTCCGGATGGGGCTTTAACGCCTCTGAGATATCGTAATTGCTGTCAAAGCTGTTATTATTCGGAAAACTCTTCTTATTGTTAGAATTTTTGTCATCATAACGCCTGTTCTTATTTCTTCTAGATTTATTTCTGTTAGAAAAATTATTATTCCTATTGCCACGGTTGCTGTTATTGCTGTTATTGCTGTTGCTGTTGTTGCTGTTGTTATTACTGTTATTCCGTGAACTATTATCGTTGCTTGGTTGATTGCTCATATTCTCTCCACTAAAAAGCTGACTCGAAGTGATAGACTTGCTTATCTGTTATAGTTACTCCAATTACATCAAATCGAATATCTACATCAAACAATCTGTTCTCACTTATGTAGAAGCTAGCCGCATATTTTATCTTATTTTGCTTATTATAATTTACACTACTTTCTAAAGAAAATAAACCAGTTTTTTCAATTACCTTAACCTCTACGAAGCAAATTACATCTTTTTTAGCAATTAAATCAATCTCAAACCTATCTGGCCGGTAATTTTGGGCTAAAATCTCATAACCATTTGCAATTAAATACTCTTTTGCTATAGCCTCACCAATCTTTCCTTTTTGATAGTTATTTAATTCATTTTTTTTCATTTTCATACACGTAGGCCAAGATTGTGGCTGTAATCTCAAATACATCCTCTGGAATATAATCAAAGATTTCACTCGCAAACAGGATTTCGACTAAATCACCATCTTCAACAATTGGAATATCATACTCCTCTGCCTTTTCTAAAATTTTTTCAGCAAAGACCCCACCACCCTTTGACAATATTTTCGGAGCATAACTGCCCTCTTTGTAATTTATTGCTACTGCTTTTTTCATTTTATACCACACAATCTATTAAATTTCTTTTTTCAGGATATGCATAAAATCCATCAAAAATAATCGATTTATTTGCCATAATTACTGGGACTCCAGATTGGGCAAGATTTTTTTTTAGCATATCAAATATTACTTGGGAATCTTTAGTCGCAGGATCAAAATTCATATAGCAACGTTGCTCATCTAAATTATATGAAAAATAGTAGTATTCTTCTCCGCAGGCCTCAAGATTTATATTTGTAATTTTATCCCCATACTTCCGATAATAGATAAATCCATCGATAGAGTGACTATCCTTTTCTATCAAGAAATATTTTATAAGCCAATTATCTTTGTTATTTTCTGAAATATAATCTGCTGCTTCCTGATATTTCTCTCGCTGTCTCTTATTTGAGTTGAAAAAATTGCGTTTCTTTGACTGTTTCTCTCTCTCTTCCACAAAATTGCAAAACAGATCGATAGTTTCATTTTCTGTTGTGAAGAGATCTTGATCAAGCAGAACAGAGAGTGCAGCTTTTTTCACTAGTTGGCTATCACTATACTTATCAGCTAAACTGAATTTTTTCTTTACCTTATAGTGGTCTAGGACAGATCTCAGAAGGTGAGAGTTTACAAGAATCTCGTTACTTGAGCCAAATCGTTGTAAAATCTTTAGCCCAGTCTTATTACCGCTGCCAAACAGCTTGACCTTCAACAGCTCCCCGGGAACAAGCTCCACTGTCGAGCGGATCTCAAGAATCTGAGAATCAAACTGTACTTTATAAAAAAAGGGCGAGATCTTTTCTTTTACTTTTATAAATAAAAAACCGCTAGAAGTAGAATCTAATCTATTACTAGCGGCCTTAAACTGAGAGTTAGAAAAATTGATTTCCATTAATCTTTTTTCTTGATTAACTCTTTAACCTTAGCTTTCTTACCAACTCTGTCTCGTAGATAGTAAAGCTTAGATCGTCTGATCTTTCCTTTTCGAACAACTTCAATCTTAGCAATTCGAGGAGAATATAGTGGGAAAATTCTTTCAACACCTACACCGTAAGAAATCTTTCTTACTGTAAAAGTCTTGCTAGCTCCACGGTTTTTCTTAGCAATAACTGTGCCTTCGAAAACCTGAATTCTTTCAATTCTTCCTTCGATGATTCTAAAATGAACCTTTACTGTATCTCCTATATTAAAGTCTTGAATGTCTTCTTTTACTTGCTCAGATTCTACAGCTTTTAATAAATCCATATGTATACCCCTTATAAGAACCTTGCATAATTCTAAACGGTTTTACGTTTTTCTGCAAGAAGTTCCGGCCTATTTTTTATAGTCTTTTCAATTCTTTTTTCTTTTCGCCACTTGTCAATCTCAGCATGATTGCCAGAAAGTAGAATTGGAGGCACTTTTAAACCTCTAAACTCCTCTGGTCTCGTATATTGCGGATATTCTAACAGATTATCCGAGAAACTCTCCTCAGCCAAAGACTCTTTGCTTATAACACCGTCAATCAGTCTATAAACAGAATCAATAATTACCAAAGATGCAATTTCACCAGATGAAATAACATAATCACCTATTGTTATCTCTTGGTCAACATACGTATCAATTATACGCTGATCAATACCTTCATAACGCCCACAGATAAAAACCAATTCCTCATGCTCTGCCAATTCATAGGCAAGACTCTGAGTCAAGGGAATCCCAGACGGTGTAGGCAAAATCACCTTAGACTGTGAGGAAACAACTGTATCTAAGGCTAACGCCAGAGGCTCAGCCTTCAAGACCATCCCTGCTCCACCACCATATGGTGCATCATCACAGGTCTTATGTCTATCAAAAGCAAAATCTCTGAAATTAACAATATTATACTCGATAATATTTTTATTTACAGCCTTTTCCATTATGGAATTTCTAAAAAAAGATTCCACAATATCAGGAAACAAGGTTAAAATTGTTATCTTCACCCTAAAATCCAATCACATCTAAGTTCGATCATCTTTTGATCAAGATCGACATTAGCTACAAATTCGTCGATCAACAATAGAAGCTTCTTAGAATCATCTTCATACATAAGAACTTCTACTGTTGCCTCAGCAGTATTTGTGAAAAAAGAAAGCACTCTTCCTAGCTTCTTGGAATTATACACGACATCAAAGCCAATCAAATCAGAGAGGTAATAATCTCCATCTTCTAAAGATGCAGCATCCTCTCTATCAACAGTAATTTCAAAACCATTGTATTTCTTAACTTCTTCTGGTGTATTAATACCAACAAGCTTCATAATTAAATCATTACCCAACATCTTAGCATCTTCGACTTCAAAAGTAAATGATAAATCTCCCTTGACTAAAGTCACTTCTTCTAAATCAAAGAAGTGACTCCATTCGCCTGAAAAACTCATTATTTTAAAGTAACCAGCGACACCATGACTGGTTCTAATCTTTCCTGTTACAATCTTATCCATTAGTCAAGTATTTCTAAAACAACTCTTTTGCCACTTTTTGTGGAAGCTGCATTTAAGACTGTTCTAATAGCTTTAGCAATTCTACCTTGCTTACCTATTACTTTACCAATATCATCAGCTGCTACACGTAATTCAAGTATTGTTGATTTCTCACCTTCAATTACATGAACTTCGACAGCCTCTGGATTATCAACAAGTGATTTTGCAACATATTCAACTAGTTCTTTTTCCACGACTTTCTCCTACTATTAACCTAAATAGATTTTATTTTTGTTTAAAAGTCTTTTAACAGTCATAGTTGGCTTAGCGCCTTTTCCTACCCACTGTTTTACCTTTTCTGCATCGCATTTGAATTGTTTGTCTTCTGCAGCAATAGGATCGTAGTATCCAATCTCTTCAATCGCTCTACCATCTCTAGGTGTACGAGAATCCATAACAACAATTCTGTAATGAGGCTTTCTTTTCATCCCCATTCTCTTCAATCTGATTTTAACACTCACTCGAATTCCTCCTGTGATTATTTCAAGCCCCCAAACTGGGATAGCATTTGTGCCTGATATTTTTTATTATTTGCGACCTTTTTCATCATTAGTCGCATCTTTTCAAAATCTTTAAGTAGCTTATTAACATCAAAAACTGTTGTTCCACTACCTTTAGCAATTCTTTTCCGACGAGTCGGTCCAATTATATGATGATTACGTCGTTCTGCTAGAGTCATAGAAAAGATAATTGCTTCTTGTCGCTTAATCTTTTTCTCATCGATAGCTGAAGGGTCTATATTTGCCCCACCCGGCATCATCTCTAATAAAGATGAGAAACTCCCCATCTTCCTAATTCTCTTAAACTGATCTAAATAATCTTCTAAAGTAAATTGAGCCTTTCTTATCTTACGCTCAAGATCTTCAGCCTCTTTCTCTTCTATTGTCTCCTGCGCCTTCTCAACAAAAGAGACAACATCACCCATACCAAGAATTCTAGAAGCCATTCTTTCTGGATGAAAAACATCTAAATCTTCTAATTTCTCACCAGTTCCCACAAATTTCAAAGGGCAACCAGTAACACTCTTTAAAGAAAGAGCTGCTCCACCTCTAGTATCAGAATCAAACTTTGTAAGAACAACACCTGTAATTCCTACCTGCTCGTTAAATTCCTTTGCAATATTAACAGCATTCTGTCCTGTCATTGAATCAGCAACAAAAAGCAGATCGTCAGGATTAGCTGTTTTCTTAATATCCGAAACTTCAGCCATCAGGACATCATCTAAATGAATACGTCCTGCAGTATCAATTATAACTACATTGTGAAGATTCTTCTTCGCATATGCCAAGGCAGCCTTAACGACCTTCACAGGCTTAGTCTCTTCGAGAGCAAAAACCTCTACACCAGCCTTCTCGCCCATAACCTGCAACTGCTTAACCGCAGCAGGTCTAGCAAGGTCAGCTGCAACCAACAAAGGCTTTCGTCCTTGTTGCTTCAATTTATATGCAAGCTTCGATGCAGTTGTAGTCTTACCAGAACCCTGTAGTCCCATCATCATTATTACTGATAATGTATCTGGACCTTTAAGATTCAAGTCAGCTTTCTTGTCACCAAGTAAATCGACCATCTTATCATAGACAATCTTAGTAAACTGCTGACCAGGATTTACCGACTTCAAGACAGCCTCACCAGAAGCCTCTTTTATTGTCGAATTAATAAATCGCCTTACAATTCTGACATTAACATCAGCCTCAAGTAAAGCAATCTTAATCTCTTCCACAGCGTCTTGTATATTTTTTTCTGAAATTACAGCCTTACCAGAAAGCTGTCGGAATACATCCGTAAATTTATTTGAAATCTTCTCAAGCATAAAAAATCCGTTATTTGTTTTATATCTTATAATTACCTTGAATGTCAACAAGGATAAATATAATTATTTAATATTGATGTATTTATTCAACAAATACACAACTCTCACCCTGGCTTGCGCCGAATATTCGGAAAAAGGATAGTATTCTATGATTTTTTCATACCAAAAAATAGCATTCTTCTTCGCTTCTAAATTATCAAACCCTTCAAAATACTCTGCAATTATAAAAAAGATATAACCATCATCATCTTCAAAATCAGTATAACCTCTAGAATAGAGATCTAAATAATACTCAGGTCCTAGCTCTTTTTTAACCTCTCCCTCAACTTCTACAACTTCCTCACCTTGATTTCTCTCCTCAGGCAGAGGCGGAGAATCTTCAGCAAGCTCCTGCGGAAGATCTTTTGCAAGATTAAAGCTTAGGCTAGCAAAATCTCCATCTACCAAATTCTGCTTTGTGAAATAAATAGTACAATCTAACCCTGCACTAAATCTTAATCGAAAAAAAGTTCTATCACCATCCTGAAATCGAGAAAGAAGATTAGGAACATTCTGTTGAGAATCAAACCCAGACAAAATCCAACCAGTTCCTTCTATCTCTAGCAAATAAATATCATCTCCGATATTTCTATAAGAGACATCTGGAGAGCAGAATAGACTAAAAGAAAAAGATAAAATATAGATTATAATTAAGATATTACTCTTCATTGCTATTTAAAATTCTCTGAACATCTTGTCTAGCCTTTTCTTCGAGAATCGACTCTACAACATCATTAGCATCCTCAAAAAAGGTGTCAACTAACTCTTTTTCCCAAAAATCAAGCTGCCTACGATACATCACAAGCGAAGGTTGTTTATCACCTTTAAAATCATTGGGAATGGCAAATTCTTCAATATTGAACTCAAGAAGCCCTGAATAATCTGTATTACCTTCCTGCAACTCCTGATTTTCTGCCTTAATCCGCTTATTTTCAATTATATTCTTAGGAATTATCACCAACAAGGCAATACACACCCCGACAACAGAAATTATCAGCGGGATAACTATCTCTTTCTTAAGCCTCTTGGATTTCTTCTTCTCTTTCTTCATCTACAAATCCTCCGTCACCTTCTAACCTAACAGAAATTATCTTAGAAACTCCAGACTCTTGCATTGTAACTCCAATCAAGGTCTTAGCTGCGGTTACAGTCTTTTTGTTGTGAGTAATTATAATAAACTGAGAATTCTCAGCAAACTCTTGTAGCATTGTAGTAAATCTAATAATATTTCTCTCATCTAGGGCAGCATCAATCTCATCAAGAATACAAAATGGTGCTGGTCTTACCATATAAGTAGCAAAAAGCAGTGCCACAGCAGTCATAGACCTCTCTCCACCAGACAGAAGACCAATATTCTCTAGACTCTTCCCTGGAGGCTGAGCATAAATTTCAATTCCACTATCTAATACATCTTCAGTATCAAGCAATTTAATCTCTGCTCTACCACCACCAAACAATCGTCTAAAGATGTTATGAAAATTTCTCTTTATCTTCTCATAAGTATCAAGAAAAAGCTCAGTTGACTCCTTCTCAATCCTAATTGTTATCTCTTTTAGCTGTTCTCTTGCATTTATCAAGTCATCAACCTGGTTACGCAAGAAATCATATCTCTCTTTAACCTCTTTATACTCTTGAGGTGCCATCAAATTGACAGAACCTAACTCTTTAAGCCCATCACGGCTGGAAGATAATTTAGACTTCAATTCATCTGTCGGAATTGAAATTTCATACATTTTATCAACAAACTCTGTCAAATCCCTTGAATGTCTCTCTCTAAAGTTGTTGTAGACATTCTGTATATCAGATTTTACCGAAACAAGCGACATCTGCAACTTCTCAAGCTGAACTTGAAGCTTGTTTACATCTTGATTTAAATTAACAAGTCTCTTCTCATTCTTATTCAACTCTGAATTACTCTTAACAATCTCATCACGAATAGATTCTAACTGATCCCTCAAGCTATCTTCTTTCATGCAGATATCATTTCTTCGATCAATCAGCGCAAGCACACGCTCTGTCAAGCTATCGACCTTAGCCTGGTACTCTTCAATCTCTTTCTGATTCTGTTCAATATAAAGCTTCTGATCAGCCTGCTGCTTCAACATCATCCTGTGTTGCTCTATAAATCCAGCCTTCTGTGACTTCATCTGAGAGGCATTACCTTTTAGCTCATCTAAAGTAGCACGATACTCCTTGACCCTCAATGTCAAAGTATGGTTTTCTTCTTCAATCTCATTAATTCTAAGACTTGCCTGGTCAATCTCTTCTAGAAGAGTCTCCATCTTCTCATCAATAATTCTCTTTTTGGTGATTATACCTTCAGGTGCTAAGAACTCGTCGAGAAAATTAGGAAACATAGAAGAGTATTTTTCAAAAGAAGAGGTTAACTGATTTATATCAGAATAAAAATCCTGCATTGAACCTTTTAAATCAACTAGGTATTTCTTAGTTTTATCTAGAGAGACATCTTTAAGAGTTAGAATATCTTCTAAAAGTGTTCCCTTACTATCAAGCCTTGATTTTAAAGACTCTATAGATTGTTTAATCAGCAACTCATTGCTATCTTTCTGCGAGCGAGAATATCCTGCCGAATTCAAGCCAGAATCCAACTGCAACACAATCTCCTCTGTGATATTTCTCATCTCAGCTGAAAAATCTGAATACATATTCTGAGATTCGCGAATCTTTCTGTTAAGCTCAGCCATCTCATAACGATTATCCTCAATCTTCTCCTCCGAAGTTTGGATATTCTCTTCAAATTCATCGATATTAGCAGTAACATCCTCAAGTCTCTTCTCAAACTCCTCAAGAATCCACTCTTTATCCTTGATCTGAGCCTCTATCTCTTCGAGTTTGGCCTTAATAGCCTCTTCTTTATGAATTCGCTGTACTAACTGCTCTTCATAGCTTAATTTTTGCTCTTTAAGCATAGAAATCTGATCATCGATAGACTCTTTCTCTACACCAAGACCATAGATCTGCTTCTGCATCTCAGACAAAGACAACTCCATATCATGAACCTGCCCCATTCCCTGATTTCTCAGCGAATCAATCTCCTCAATTTCAGCTTTAAGAAGCTTCTGAGCCTCAATCTTCTCTTCAAAATCAAGCTCTTTATTATTTTTATCTTCGAGAAGAGCCTTTAATCTCAGAAGTTGAATATCTAATTCAAGATTAAAGATCTCTTCTTTTAAAATTCTATATCTTTCAGCCTTCTCAGCCTGTTTGAGCAAACTATCATGAGATTTCTTTACCTCATTTATAATTCCCTCAACCTGTCTGATATTCTCTTCTGTCTTCTCCAACTTACGTTCAGCTTCAAGCCGCTTAATCTTATATTTCGATATTCCTGCAGCCTCTTCAAAAAGATATCGTCGTTCTTCTGGTTTATTTGATAAAATTTGGTCAATCTTTCCCTGTTCAAGGATAGAATATGCAGATTTACCAATTCCAGTATCTAAGAATAGCTCTCTAACATCTTTATGTCGCGACAAGACACCATTTATATAATATTCACTCTCACCTGACCGGTAGATTCGTCGCTTAATAGAAATTTCGCTTATGTCAATTGGCAATAAATTCATCTCATTAGAGATGACAAGGGTAACCTCAGCAACATTTAATCGCTTACGAACCTCAGTTCCATTAAAGATTACATCCTCTTTCTTCTCTGCACGCACATCTTTAGACTTAGACGAACCAAGCACCCATTTTATAGAGTCTACAACATTACTTTTTCCACAACCATTTGGACCTAAAATAGCAGAAATACCATCACGAAAATCAATAGTCATCCTATCTGCAAATGATTTAAAACCAAAAATTTCAACACTTTTAAGAAACACTAGAATACCCACATATAAAAAGATTTTCTAACATAATACCACAGCTTAACAAAATGGGGAATAGTTATAAATTAAAATCCACAAAGAAAAACCATTAACTAAAACACAACCTTTACTGGAAACGGCCCATTTTTAAACTCGAAATCATCGATACTAAGTTTAAGCCTCAAATTTCCATTAGAATCAGAGTCAAAAGTTATATTTTTTCCTGATAATGTAGTAACAGTA
>JAFGXN010000056.1 GCA_016936615.1 Spirochaetales bacterium
AAATTAAATGGAAATTTTGTTTCTGCTGATGTACCGCCTGAGAAGAGGCTTGTGGATCTTCTACGCGAAGATTTCGGGTTATTGAAGACAAAGGGGTTGTGTTACAAAGGACAGTGTGGAAGTTGTACAGTCTTATTGAATGATAAGAGTTCTCCATCATGCTTATTGCCAGCCTTTTCAATAAAAAATTCTGAAATTATTACTGCTGAGGGCTTTATTAAGACTAAAGAGTATAAGTTTATTCAGAAGTTTTTTAGATCGCAGGAGTATGAGCCTTGTGAATATTGCAAGTGGGGGAAGTTTTTTTCCATATATGCATTGTTGAAGCGTAAGAGTGGTATTGATGTTAAGGATTTACCAGATTTTTTTTCTGGAAATCAGTGTAATTGCTCAGATATGGATTCATTTTTAGAGACTGTAAATATTATATTGAGTAAGAAGAAAGAGGTAGACTTTGATGTATAATAAAGCAAAATCTTCTATTGTCTATATACCAAAAAACCTCGGGGAGTTGTTTCAAATATATAATAAGTTTCCAAATGCATTAATCTATGCTGGCGGAACCTATCTTCTTCTTTCTCAGAATAATCGGACAATTAAACTTCCATCAAACGTTATTTCTTTGCAGCGTGTGGACGAGATGCAGAAGTTGAAGAGGACAGAGCGATTTCTTGAGATTGGCGCTGCTGTTACTATAAATAGAATCTTGGAGAAAGCCTCAGGTGTTATGCCAAATGTGTTGAGGACAGCCTTGCTTGAGATCTCTAATCCAGCAGTTAGGAATATTGCTACAATTGGAGGCAACCTTTGTGTTTCAGAAAAAAGAATGAATTCATATCCTGTGTTATTCCTTTTAGATACAAAACTTGAGTTAAAACGCTCAGGTCAGTCTCGATGGGTTGACATTAGAAAGTTTTTGACCGAGGATAATAGACCTGATATTAGGGATGGTGAGATCTTAACACGGATTAGAGTCCCTTTTGAGCAGTGGAATTATCAGAAGTATTATGTTATTGGCGATAGATCTTTACAAAGTATTGATTATTTTTTATTTTGTTCACTAGGTAAAATAGAAAAAGAGCAGGTCAGCCACTTTAAGTTTGTTCTGGCTCAAGGAGATAATAATATCTATAGAAGTCGAACTGCTGAGGATTTTATAGTTGGAAGAAAATTTCCATTGAATAACAGGGAAATTTCTACTTTGAAGGAGCTTTTTATTAAAGATATTTCTTCTGAACATGTTATTGATATGGCAAAGAAAGATAAGATTTCAAATATCTTGCAATCTATGTTCTTAGAGCCGTATCGTAATTAACTTTTTTGTGGGAGGGAAAGTTTTGGAATTTGTTCATTTACATAATCATACCGATTACTCGTTATTAGATGGAGCTGCACCGATAAATAAAATGGTGGCAAAGGCTAAATCTTTTGGGATGAAGCATTTAGCTATTACAGATCACGGTAATATGTTTGGGGTTCTGCGATTTTATAAAGAGTGTAAGGCTAATGATATAAATCCAATAATTGGGTGTGAATTTTATGTCGCGCCTGGAAGTTGTACTGTAAAGAGTAGTGATTCGCAGAATAAGTATTATCACTTAATCCTTTTAGCAAAAAACGAGATTGGATATAAGAATTTATTGAAACTGACCTCTCTTTCATATATTGATGGATATTATTATAAGCCAAGGATTGATGATGATCTGCTTCAGAAGTATTCAGAAGGTTTGATATGTCTGAGCGCTTGTATTGCAGGTGAGATTCCTAAGGCAATAATTTCTGGAAAGTATGAAGAGGCTAAGACGAAGGCACTTTTGTATCGTGATATCTTTGGAGAGGATAATTTTTATTTCGAGGTTCAGGATCATGGGATACCAGAGCAGAAAAAGGCAAACGAAGGGCTTTTTAAACTTTCTAAAGAGCTAGGAATTAAGGTTGTTGCAACAAATGATATTCATTATATTGAGAAATCTCACGCAAATGCCCAGGATATTTTGATTTGTATTGGTACAGGAAAGAAAAAGGCAGAGACTAAGCGAATGAAGTTTGATTCTGATAACTTTTATTTCAAGTCTCCAGAGGAGATGGCAGAACTTTTTCCTAATAATCCTGAGGTCATAACTAACTCAATTGAGATTGCTGAGAAATGTAAGTTAGAGATAACTCTTCCTGGTCCTATTCTTCCAGAGTATGAGATTCCAGCTGAATTTCAATCGCCTGAAGATTATGTTCGTCACATAACATATAATGGGTTAAAAGAAAATTATGGTGAGATCACTGATGAGATTCGCGCTAGAGCAGATCTTGAGCTCGGTGTAATCTTTGATATGGGCTTTGCAGGATATTTTCTTATTGTTTGGGATTTTATAAATTATGCTAGGCAGAATGATATCCCAGTTGGCCCTGGTCGTGGTTCTGGGGCTGGTTCTATTGTAGCATATGGAATGCATATTACAGATGTCGATCCGTTGAAGTATAATCTACTCTTTGAGCGATTTCTTAACCCTGATAGAATTTCAATGCCAGACTTTGATGTTGACTTTTGCTTCGAGCGTAGAGGAGAGGTTATCGATTATGTAACCCGAAAATATGGTTATGACAAAGTTGCTTCTATCTGTACCTTCGGAACCTTGAAGACAAAGGCAGTCTTGAAGGATGTTGCACGTGTTCTAGATATTCCCTTTGATGAGTCTAATGAGATCTCTAAGATAATTCCTGAGGGAAAGACTGCTGATGGTCGTAAAATCAATGTCTTGGTTGCTCTCGAGGTTGAGCCAAGGTTGCAGGAGTATTATAACAAAGGGCCTATCTATAAGGAACTTTTTGAGACAGCTGCTATTCTTGAGAATATGAACCGACATGTCTCTACACACGCCTGCGGAATGGTTATAGGTAAGGAAGTTGTTACAAATTATGTACCACTTTACAAAGATCAGAAGACAAATCAGATCTCTACTGAGTTCACCATGGATCAGTTAGAGGAGTGTGGTCTTGTAAAGATGGACTTTCTTGGGTTGAAAACCTTAACTTTAATAAAAAATACAGAAAGAATAGTTAAGAAGACCAAGCCAGATTTTAGTTCTGAAAAAATTCCAGATTATGATGAGCTTACATTTAATATGTTAAGTGAAGGAAAAAGCTCAGCTATCTTTCAGTTTGAGAGTCAAGGAATGCAACAGATTCTTAAACAGGCGAAGCCTAATTCGCTTGAGGATTTGATAGCACTTAATGCCTTATATCGTCCTGGACCTATGCAGTTTATCGAGCAGTTTGTTGAGTCAAAACATGGCCGACAAGAGATACAGTATCCTCACGAGAAATTGATAGATATATTAAAGCCAACATATGGCGTTATAGTATACCAGGAACAGGTAATGCAGGTTGCTCAGATTATTGGCGGTTTTTCTTTAGGAAAAGCTGATATTATGCGCCGTGCCATGGGTAAAAAGAAAGAAAAAGAGCTAGTCAAGATGAAGGAAGAGTTTGTTCAAGGTGCTGTTGTTCAGGGCATAGATAAAAAAGTCGCGGATAACATCTTTGAAATATTAAAGCCTTTTGCAGGCTATGGATTTAATAAATCACATGCTGCAGCATACTCAATTCTTGCATATAAGACAGCCTACTTGAAAGCGCATTTTCCAGCTGAGTTTATGGCAGCAAACTTGACAAATGAGATGAACTCTCCTGATAAGTTTTCCTTGTATCTCAAAGAGGCAACTGACTCCGGGTTGAAGATCTTGACCCCAGATATAAACCTTTCTGATAGGGATTTCAGTGTAGTTGATGGAAATATCTACTATGGATTGCAAGGGATCAAGAATGTTGGAGAGGCTGCAGTAAATGAAATAATCAAGCGACGTCAAGAGCTTGGCTTCTACGAGAACATCTTTGACTTCCTTGAAAAAGTAGACCTAAAGGTTGTCAACAAAAGAGTCCTTGAGGCGTTTATTAAATCTGGGGTTTTTGATAAGACTGATTCTAATCGCGCAAAATTGATGCATAATTTAGATCTGGTCATGGATCATATGGCTTCGAAAAAGGCTAGCCAGTTATATGGGCAGACCTCGCTTTTTGAGCATTCAGAAGAGGAGATTTATCCTGATCCTGTTTTAGAAGAGGTTGAAGATTGGGAATTTATTGAGAAACTGAAGTTTGAGAAGGAGTATCTCGGATTCTTCTTTTCTGGACACCCTTTAGATCCGTACAAAGATATCTGGAAAGGTGCAACAACACTTGATTTGAAGAGAATCGAATCTTGTTTGACCACAAAAAACTATGTCATTGTTGGAATCATTAAGAGCCCTCGCCAGATTGTAAATAAGAAGGGTCAGCCAATGAGCTTTGCGACACTTGAAGATTTTAATGGCAATATAGGACTTGTTCTGTTTTCTTCAAACTGGCATGAGTATTACCACATGCTTAAAGAGGATAATATTGTTGGCATCGAAGGTAAGGTAAATTTCAGGGGAGATACTCCAAGTCTTATTATTGAAAAAATTCTACTGCCAGATCAGCTTAAGGAGAAGTCTACAAAAGAGGTTCATATAAAATTGCATGATAAATTAGACAGTGACAGTCTGATAGAGTTACGAAATTATATCTCATCTAATGCTGGAAGAGGTTCATTATATCTTCATGCCCATGATAGTTTAACTAAGAAGGTCAAGGTTATTCGCGCATCAGGACAGTTAGCAATATCTACTTCAAATCATATTCTTGATGAAATAAAGAAGATTCCTATTGTAAATGATGTCTGGTGTGTGTAAAATAAGGAAGGAGCTAAGATGGAAGTTTTAGGTTATATTTTTAGAACAGTTGCTGCAGTTTTATATGCATACTTATTTTTCTTGATACTAAGATTTTTCATAGATTTTTTTATGAGAAATGCCTCTGGTTTGAACAAGATTAAGCTGTTTTTGTATAAATTGACAAATCCCTTTGTAAAATTATTTGCTAAGACACCTGGTAATGTCTCTTTAACATCTGTCGGTCTCTCAATCTTTGTTGTTGCTCTGTTAGCTTATGCCTCTAACTCGGCGGGGCATATGGCGACTTCAGACATTGTCTTTGATTCTTTTATTACTCAGTTAGAGAGATTATTTAGTTTTATAGCAATTGCCTTGCTGAGTGTCTCAATTCTCTTTCTTGTTAGATTTGTTCTACTTTTAAAAAACCCTGTCCTACCTTATCAGGCTTCCCGCGTTGATAGTCTCTTTTTTAAAGTATCATTAGCCTTCTCTTGGATGTTGCCATTGTCTCTTCGAGATAATTACAAGGCGAGACTTCTCTTGTCTTCGTTTATCTTCTTTGTTTTCTTTTTTGCAGCATTTGTCCTTGATAAATTTTTGCAGACACTTCTTTGATATGTTTCTTTTTCAGCTTAATCAGACAATTTCATCGCTTAAGAATATTGGCCCGGCAAAGTTAACCCTCTTCGAGGGATTAGGAATCACCACAATCTATGATCTTCTAACCTTTTACCCGCGCAAATATAAGAACAAAAAAGAGTTAGTCTCGGTCAAAGAATCCCTCCAGAAGAAAATTCCCTCAAATACCAAGATTTGTATAATTAAGTCTGAGTTTATCGGTAATAGATATAAGAAAGATTTAAAGCTTTTTGCTGTCGAGACATCCTCAAATACTCCTATTGCTATTCCTCTGTTTGGGCGTGGATTTTTACAAGATAAATATATGGCTGGCGCTGAGTTTTATCTTTATGGTCAGGCTACGCAGAACAATTTTGAGATAAGCTTTTCATCGTGCGATCTTGAACCTGCTATTGTGAGTGATAAATCGGAGTTTGGTCATATCGTGCCAGTCTATCATCAGAAAAAAGGTCTGACAAGTAAGTATGTAGCTAAGACAATCTCTAGGGCTTGGAGCATGTATGCACAATACTTGATTGATGAGCTTCCAGATTATTTGATTGAAAGAGATAATCTATTGTCAATTTCACAAGCTCTAAAACATATTCATTTCCCTTCATCTTTTGATCTTCTTGAAAAAGCAAGAGAGAGTCTTAAAGTGCGGGAAATCTTTTTGCTTTATCTCAAAATTCAATATAATTCACGACCTGTAGCTATTCGAGGATTGGTGGATATGCGCAGCTCAACCCTTGATTTGCAGAAAAAGGCAATAGCAGGGCTTGAATTTGAGTTAACTGAAGATCAGAAGAGTTCGCTGGCTCAGATAAACTCAGATATGTTGTCAGAAAGGGTCATGTATAGGCTTCTTCAAGGTGATGTTGGTGCTGGAAAGACAGTGGTAGCCTTCCTTTCTGCGCTTTTGCCTCTGAGCCTTAATCAACAGGTAGCATTAGTTGTTCCGACAGAACTACTTGCAAGACAGCATTACCAATCTGCAAGAGCCTTCTTTTCTAAATTGGGGATTGAAGTTGGATTTTTGACTGGTAGCAATTCTTCTTCTAGTCGAGATGAAATTTTTTCTAAAATAGAAAAAAACGAGATTAACCTGATTATTGGCACCCATGCCCTCTTTGGTGATCGATTAAAATATGCGAACCTAAAATATGTTATAATTGATGAGCAACAGAAGTTTGGGGTTGAGCAGCGTGATGCAATTCAGAAAAAGGGTGAGAATCCTGATATTTTACTTATGTCAGCAACACCAATTCCTAGAACTCTAGCTTTAGCATTTTACTCTGACCTGAATATTTCTGAGATTCGCCAGAAGCCAGAAGGTCGCTTGACAATAAAGACCCATCTGGCATTGCATGAAAATTCACACAAGGTCTACGACTTTGTAGAACAACAGCTTCAGCTGGGGCGGCAAGCCTATTTTGTCTATCCGCTTATTCGTGATTCAGCTGCGAAAAGCCTAAAATCCGCATCTACGATGTTTAGCCATCTTCAATCAGCGGTTTTTCCAGGCCGAAGGTTAGCTCTGGTTCACTCTGAACTTCCCGAAGAGGAGAAAGAGTTGGCCATGGAGGAGTTCTCGCAAGGTAAGGTTGACATCTTAGTTGCGACAAGTGTGTTAGAGGTTGGAATAGATAACAAAAACGCTAGCTGTATTGTGATAGAGGATGCTCAGCAGTTTGGCTTGTCTTCGCTTCATCAGCTCCGGGGGCGAGTTGGAAGGGGTAAATATCAGTCATATGCCTTCTTGATTTATTCTGAAGATCTGACTGATTCTGGCAAACAGAGGATTCTAGCAATGAAAGAGAGTTGCGATGGATTCAAGCTCGCAGAAGAGGATCTTAAAATTAGAGGATTTGGTGAAATTGATGGAAAAAAGCAATCTGGTTTGTCTTCTTTTACACTAACTGATTTACAAAAAGATATAAAAATGTTAAGAATAATTAAGGAAGAGGTTTCTGCACTTCTTGAAAATACAAATGATAAGCATCTAGAACTTCTCTTGAGCAATAAAGAGTACTTCTCTAATGTATTAGTAACTTATTAGACCAAAGATAGGGGTTAGTGTTGAGAATAACAGGTGGAAAATACAAAAATCGAAAAATACAGTGTCCGCCAGGGATAATCCGTCCTGCTATGGATAGGATGCGAGAGTCGATGTTTTCTAAGCTAGGTTATTTGAATGACCTGAAGTTTTTAGATCTATTCTCTGGCTCAGGACTTGTGGGGATAGAGGCTGCTTCTCGTGGGGCTTGCAAGATAGATCTAGTTGAGTTAGACAGGCAGAAGAAACCAGTTATACTGAAGAATATATCATTTGTAGAAGAAGATATTAGATTGCATCTAAGTTGCGTTTTTAAATACATGCAGACGTGTCGAACTAAATATGATATTATCTATTTTGATCCACCTTTTCCAATGGAAAAAAAAGAAAATTTGCTTTTAAAGTTAGATGATATTGATATAATGGAAGATGGATGTCGGGTGATTATCCATTATCCGGTTGAAGATATTCTACCTCAAGAGACGAAGCGGTTAGTCTTAGAGGATAGAAGGCAATATGGAAGATCGCAACTAAATTTTTATAGGGTGATAAATAATGAAAAATAAACACAATTATCTTAGGAATCCTCAGGGAACAGAAGGTTTATATTTTGAAGAGGCAGACATTCACAAACAAGCATCTTCAAGTCTTGAGAGAATGTTTTCGAATTGGGGATACAGTCCTGTCAAGACCCCGGTTTTTGATTTTTATGATATCTATGAGCCTCTATTAGATAGGGATTTGAAATCAAATATATATCGGTTGATTGATAGAGATGGCGATCTTTTGATGCTTAGATCTGATATTACCTTGTTTTTAGCTAAACAAGTTGGTCGAGTCTTGAGAGATTCTGATTTACCAGCAAGATGTTTTTATTCAGATACAATTCTTAGGCATCAAGATAGTGAAGATGTCTCTAAGAACGAGTTCTATCAGACTGGTATCGAGCTTATTGGAAAGCCTGATATTGATGGCGATTTAGAAGTTCTTTCGCTACTTTCACTTGCTTTGGATAATTATGATACTGATTTTGTTATACATATTGGTTCGAGAGCCTTGTTTGACTTGGTTTTTTCCTCTTTTTCAACAGAAAAAAAGGCAGAGATTGCCTCAAAGTTTCTTGATAGAAATTTTAAGCCAGTTGAGAGTCTTTTGGAATCGGAGGGATTTGAAAAAAGTAAAGAGGCAGTTGATCTTTTTTCATTGATTTTGACAGTGGAGGAGGTTGGTTTAACGTTGGCAAAGTATAAAGGTCTTTTTTCTGTTGCAGTTGATTCAGAAATTGATAAAATACTAAGCCTGTTTAGCCAACTTCAAGAGTGTGGTCTATCTCATGAGCTGCGATTAGATCTCTCAGAGTTAGGGACTCAGCCATACTATACTGGTTTTGTCTTTAATGCCTATACTAATCTCTCAGGTACAGCAGTTGCTTCAGGCGGTCGTTATGATAAGCTTTTGAAAAAATTTGGATTTGATGCTAGTTCTGTTGGATTTTCAATCATGACAAGAAAACTAGATAGTTTTTTTAAACAATCTAGCAGTCAGGATGTGGAGAAGATCGAAGAGGGTTTGAGCTTTGCTCAAAGATACAAAGAAGCTGTTAGCTTGACAAGTCAGGGGAAGAGAATAAAATTATGAAGGAATTACCATTAACTATAGCATTGCCGAAAGGTCGTTTACAGAAACAGGTGCAAGAACTTTTTGCAAAAAAAGGTATTGCCTTTGATTTTGAAGATAGAAAACTAGTTGCTTATGATAAAGATAAGCAGTTCAAATTTATATTAGTAAAAAATTCAGATCTTCCTGTCTATTTGAAACATGGTATCGCGGGGCTTGGAGTTTGCGGGTCTGATGTTGTCTATGAGTCAGGAGATGAATTTTATAAACTTCTGAAATTCTCATTTGGTGGAACAACTATGTGTCTGGCTGGAATGAAAGGCTGTGATTATTCTGAGAGTGATAGGAAATTAACTGTTGCGACAAAGTTTACAAAGTTTACTGAGGATTATTATAGTAAGCTCGGAGTTCCTGTCGAGATAATAAAATTAAACGGGTCGGTTGAATTAGCACCAGTTCTGGGATTAGCTCCATATATTGTTGATTTAGTAGAGACTGGATCAACTCTAAAGGCAAATAACCTTGAAATTTTTAAGAAACTTCAGGAAATAAGTGTATATCTACTTGCAAACCCAGCCTATTTTAAAATACACTACAAGAAAATCGAAAAGTTAGTAGAATTTTTAAGTGAGGATTGATATGATACGAGTATCAAAAAAAGAGAGAGAGACAAAAGAGACTTCGATAAAGGTTGATATAGCATTTCCTGGAAATGGGGATGTCAAGATTGAGACAGGAGTTCCTTTTTTTTCACATATGCTGACCTCTATGATGTTTCATGGTGGGTTTGATTGTTCAATACTGGCAAGTGGTGATATTGATGTAGAGCCACATCATCTAGTAGAGGATACTGGAATAGTCTTAGGACAAGCATTTAAAGAAATATTTAATTCTAATCAAGGCATAAAACGTTTCGCAGAGTCAAAAATCCCTATGGATGAGGCTTTGAGCGAGGCTGTTATTGATGTTGCGAACAGACCATATCTTGTTTATCGTGCTGAATATCCGCAGGATAGGTGTGGAGAGTTTGATATGAGTCTATGCAGAGAGTTTTTCTATGCATTTGCTGTAAATTCTGGAATAACTATGCATTTAAATTGCTTATACGGGGATAATTCTCACCATATGGCTGAAGCTCTTTTTAAAGCTGTTGGTAAGGCCTTGGGTATCGCCTTCGAGTTAAAATCGGATCGACCATTATCAACAAAGGGTGTTTTATAAAAAGTAGAAGAGATTGTCTTAATAATATTACAGATTGTTGCTTTTACAAATTTAATTTATTATCATTAATGTTGTTGGTATGGGGTGTAAAGTGAATGCTAAAGAAGAGAAAAAAGTATTTATCAAAAGCATAAAGAAGACTAATTCCCTAGATGCGCAACAGAAGGTATTGCTTAATAGAAAGGCTAATCAGCTTTTTAATGAAGGCAATATTGATCAGGCAAGACAGATTTTCCTTGCAACAGGATATTCTGATGGGCTTAGACGGATGGGCGACTACTATAGAGAGAAGAATGATTTTGACAAGGCATTGCAGATGTACTGTCTTGCGGGGCATTCAAACCAGGCTGAAGATTTAATAAAATCTGTAGCAACAGTTATTAAAAATTTAATACGCGAAGGAGATTGATAAAAGTATGAATGAAATTTTCAGAAAAATAATGGGCATTGACCCGATTAAGAACAACTTTACACAAACAAAAGATTCTATACCTTCAGATAACATATTAGGAACTGAACAAGAGGATTTAGATAGAGAGTTAACCCCAGAAGAGAAGAAGGTGGCTGAAATATCTGAGTTATCTAAGAGCGGTTATCAACTGTTAAAAGAGAATCTTGTAGATGATGCTGTATTTGCTTTTAAGAAGATTTTGGCACTTGATCCAGATAATAACTATGCGTTAGTTGGTATCGGCGATGGCGAGAGGAAAAAAGGTAATTTTAAAGAGGCAATTAAGTATTACAAGCTATGTCTTGAATCTCAGCCAGAGAACAACTATGCACTGTTTGGACTTGCAGATTGTTACAAGGCCTTGAGACAGTATAGTCGTGCAATAGCTGTCTGGGAAAAGTATTTGATTCATGACAATAAAAATATTACAGTCTTGACAAGAGTTGCAGATGCTTACAGAAAGATTAAGGATTTTCGTTCTTCAAAGGCGATTTATATGAAGGTTCTAGAAATGGAACCTAATAATCCTTATGCCTTGATTGGACTAGGTCATTTGCACTATGATTTCAAAGAGTTTGATGTTGCACTCGAGTATTGGGAGAAGATGCTTGAGACAAACCATGAGAGAGTTGATATCAGGGTTTTAACTTCACTTGGTAATTGTCATCGAAAATTAAAGACATACCAGAATGGTGTAAAATATTTTGAGATGGCTCTTGATTTAGATCCAAAGAATTTTTATGCACTGTTTGGACTTGCAGATTGTTATAGAGGCATGGACGAGCATGAGAAATCTTTACTCTATTGGGAGAAAATCTTGATGAATGACCCTACTAATAAGGTTATTCTTACTCGAATTGGAGATGCTTACCGAAATATGAATGATTTAGATAAGGCTGAGAGAAATTATCAGGCAGCAATAAATATTGAATTTGATTCTTATGCTGTGCTTGGTTTAGCCTTGATAAATAAACAACGAGGAAAGTATGAAGATGCTATTACAAGCCTTCGTGGCTTGATGAGAAATGATATGAAAAATCATCGTCTTTATACTGAAATAGCTGAATGTTATATTAAGCTTGGAGATAGGCACAAAGCTAAGGAAGTCTTGATGGATTTTCAGAGATTGGGTATTAAGAATATCTTTGTCTCAAAGATGCTAGAAGATCTCTAGAATATAGACCTGTTTGCAGATGCAGACAGGTTTTTTTTAAAACAAAAATTTATCTATTCTCATCTTTCTGGATTTATTGTATAATCTAACAATGAAGCAATCTCTTATTGGGCTTATGCCTGAGGATATTTCTAATTTATTAAAAGATTATCCCGGGTTCAGGGCTAAACAAATTTTTGAACACATCTATTCTGGGAAGAAGACTTTTTCTCAAATGAGTAATCTTCCAAAGGATTTAAGAGCGTATCTCGATGATAATTTTTCATTATACAATTCTGAAGTTGTAGAGATACAGAAGAGTATTGATGGTACTGAAAAATTCCTCATTCGACTTTACGATAATAATTTAATTGAAGCAGTAATTTTAAAAGATGAGGAGAGGCTTACTGCCTGCCTTTCAACTCAAATTGGGTGTGCTATGGGCTGTAGCTTTTGTAAGACTTCGGAACTTGGGCTTGTCCGAGATCTTGATTCATCTGAGATTCTACAGGAGTTTCTTCACTTGATTGAAGTCAATGGAAAAATTTCAAATATCGTCTTTATGGGTATGGGTGAGCCATTGGCAAATTATTCTAATCTTTCGATCGCAATCAGAGTGCTTACTCATGAGAAGGGGCTTGGCTTAGGTCGTCGAAAGATTACTGTCTCTACATGCGGGCTTGTTCCGAAGATGCGTCGTCTAGCTGAGGATTTCCCTCAGGTAAAGCTAGCTGTCTCGTTAAATTCTTGTGATAATTCAAAGAGATCTGAGATAATGCCAGTTAACAAGAGATACAATCTTGAAGAGCTAAAAAATGCAATAAAAGAGTTCAATGATTTAACTGGGAAGAGAGTAACTGCTGAGTATGTCTTGTTGAAGGATGAGAATGATAGTAGTGGAGACATTTCTAAGATTGTTAGATTCGCCTCAGGCCTCAATCTTCTGATAAATGTTATTCCGTGGAATTCAAAGGATAATTCAGCGCATAAATCACCATCGCGCAGAGATGTTGAGAAATTTATGCACAGTCTTGAGTCAGCTGGTCTGAAAGTTACAAGAAGGCAGAGCAAGGGTTCTGATATTGATGGCGCCTGTGGTCAGTTAGCTGCTAAGTCTAGGAAAAATTAAATTTGCTTTTCAATTTAGAATAGTTAGAATTAAGACAAAGAGGGGTTATGTCATCGTTAAAGACTCGAAGAGAAAAAGTTATTTATTCTATAAGTTTGATTGTCGTCGTTATATTTTTTCTTTTTTTAATATATGCTGGGGCGTTTAGTTCTGTCGCTCCAGTTCAAACATACACTGAAGATTGGTATATTGTTGGTTCTTATTCTGAACAACCTATACTGAATGGTAAATTGCATCGACTATATGCAAAAAGTCTTGATGAGTTTGGTGTCGACACAAAGCGGCGAGCCAGTTATTTTTTTGAACGAGAACCTGATGAGGTTGGAAAAACCTTGTACTCCTTCACAGGGATCTGTATAAATCCCAAGGATTTTGCTAAGGTTGAAGAGCATTTAGAAGATTTAGGACTCTCTTTCTTTTTTGTTCCAAAGAATAAGGCCTTATCAGTAGTTAGTCGGTATAACTCTTCTTTTTCATTATTTATGGCAGTTATGAAGTCCTATCCAGTTCTTAGGAATGAGATAAGTGCAGGTAATTTAAGGGTGAATGATTATTTGGAAATATATTGTAATTATGAAGATTCGTTTAAGATCTATGTCTTTGTTTCAAATTAGAAAAACTTAGACTCTGTCCACGTTCTAATTGTCCTGTGTGGGAGTATTGAAAAAAGGTAATACATTATGTCTCTTTCAGGTCTGAAAATGTTCACTCTTTATATCTCCTTTTATCGTCTCCTCAATCTTTCTTATAAAATCTTGAGGTTTTACAGGTTTTTTCATAAAACCCTTTAGCCCATGCTTTATTGCATCCTCCATATCCTTCTCTTCGAGATATCCTGATACTATTATTGCCTTAATTTGAGGATTACTCTCTTTCATTTTTTTGAAAAGGATATTTCCGTTCATCTTAGGCATCATCATGTCAAGGATCACTAAGTCAAAATCCTTGTAATTTTCTCTGTAATAACCAAGAGCCTTTTCAGGCTCGCTAAATGAGGTTACTTTGTAGCCTGAAAGCTCTAAAATAACCGCTTCTAACTCCAAGACAATTTCTTCATCATCTACTATGAGAATGTTGTGCATTCAAACCTCCCCAGGTTATAGCTTATCTAAATATCTATAAAATTTAGTACAAAAAAAACGAAAATGCAAATTTTGAAGTAAAATTAATAAAAAAAATTAAATTTATTTTTGAATGGTTGATTTATCTTGATATTTGCGAGGAAAATAGATATTATGTACAATAATTTAGGTCTTAATTTTTTTGAGAAAATAGAGCGAATGCTCATTCTATTTTAGGGGGGATTATGTATGTTACAGGGAGAGATGTTAGGCTTGCCTGTCGTGAAGGTCGTTTGACTTCGCAGACTTCAGGTCTCGCAAAAGGTTATGTTCAGGCTAACCTTGCTATTTTGCCCAAAGATTGGGCATATGATTTTTTAATCTTTGCTCAGAGAAATCCTAAACCTTGTCCTATTCTCGAAGTTGGTGAGGTTGGATCTGTAAAATCATTTATATTGTCAAAAGATGGAGATGTTTGTACTGATTTTCCAAAGTATAGAGTCTTTAAAGATGGTGAATTAGTTGATGAGCCTACTGATATCAGTGATTTGTGGCAAGATGATTTTGTCTATTTTCTGATTGGTTGCAGCTTTAGTTTTGAAGAGGCCTTATTGTCGGCTGATTTAGATGTTCGTCATATTACTGAGGGAAAAAATGTTCCAATGTATCGAAGTAATTTAATTTGCCAAGGTGCTGGAAGATTTAAGGATACGCAGATGGTTGTCTCTATGCGACCTTTTTCACCAAGTGATGCGATGAAAGCGATTGCTATTACTCGTGACTTTCCATCTGTTCATGGAGGACCAGTTCATATTGGCGATCCTAGTCAGATAGGTATTCAAGACATAAACTCTCCGGATTGGGGAGATTCAGTAAAAATAAATGAAGGTGAGGTTCCTCTTTTTTGGGCTTGTGGAGTAACTCCACAGCAGGCTGCAGCTGTTGCAAAGCCCCCAATTATGATTACTCACGCACCAGGACACATGTTTGTAGGAGATAAGAAGAATTATGATTACAGAATTTGATTTAAGCGCAGATTCAATTGCGCAGACTGCTAGAAATTTAGAGTTGTTTATACAACAAGACCCTGGAGGTCGAGGACTTGCTCGTTGGGCACTGAATGGAACACTTTTTCCTGCAACTTTATCATTGGCTGGGGGAGATCATATAATTATAGCTACTGGATTTTATATTTTAGCAGCTGGAGCTATCGAGACAGATGGACCTCTTGGTGCAATTATTTTAGCTGATGCGTTGAAGAAAATGGGGAAGGATGTTACAATTATAACTGATTCTCACGCGTATGATGTTATGATGGCAGGAATAAATGAGATAGATCCTGAGATCGAGCTGATAGTCTTTGATGTTGGGGTGAAGATCGAGTTTAATTCAATTATTAAGAAAAACACAACCCATTTTATAGCGTTAGAGAGACCTGGTGTCGCTGCTGATGGATTTCATCATAATTTCAGAGGTGCAATAATTTCAGATTATGTGGCAGCTATAGATGATATTTTCTTAAAGTGTGCTAGTTATGGAATTATTACAGTCGGTATAGGTGATGGTGGAAATGAGCTAGGTATGGGTAATGTCAGAAGAGATGTAGAGACTTATATTGCTCCATATCGAGATTATAGTTGTCAAATTGTCTCAGATTACTGCGTGTGTGCTGGTGTCAGCAACTGGGCAGGTTATGCTGTAGCAGGACTTCTAGCACTGCTAGCGAAGCGGCATCTTATGCCAAGCTTCGATGCCTTCGATGCGATGTTTGACAAGATTGTTGGGGCTGGCGCTGTCGATGGGGTCTCGGGCGTTCAGGAGACAACTGTTGATGGTCTGTTGAGGAAGTGGGAAGATCGGATATACAGCTCGATGCATGCACTTTCTAGCAATTTTTCTTAAAGGGGGAATGTATGGGATTTTCTTATGAAAAATATTTTGTAGGAGATTCTTGTCTTTGTTGGTCTTTTGGAGATGTTATAGATACAGAGTTGAATACTATGGTTCTCTCTCTATATAATAATTTGAAAGTAAGCGATATCTGTTCTGAATTAAAAATTTTAGACATTGTTCCATCTTATAAATCTATTTCTGTCTATTTCGATATTCTTGAAAGTGACATAAAGATGATTGATTCTGCTATAAGCGGGTTTTTTGATAAATATCTTGAGGGATATGATGCTTCTGAGGGTTTGCAAGGCGCAAGAGTCTTAGAGTTTCCGGTAGTTTATGATGGCGAAGATTTGGAGAGGGTAGCAAAGCAAAATAATCTAAGTGTGGATGATGTTATAAAAATTCACTCTGGTGGAGAGTATCAGGTTGCTCTTGTTGGTTTTAAGCCCTATTTTCCCTATTTGATTGGACTTGACGAGCGTTTAGTTACGCCAAGACTTGATAATCCTAGAGTAGCAATACCTGCTGGTTCTGTTGCAATTGGCGGTGCCCAGACTGGTATCTACCCTGAGGTCTCTCCAGGTGGATGGAATCTGGTTGGACGAACAAATCCTGAATTGCTAAAGGCTGTTAAACCTGGCGATATTCTTAAGTTTAAGGAGTGTAAAGATTTATGATTACTGTGAATTGCGATATTGGTGAGAGGGGCGCAACGCATCCTGTTGATATTGAATTGATGTCTTACATAGGGATGGCGAATATTGCTTGTGGTGGACATGCTGGGGATGAAGAATCTATAAAGGCTTTTAGAGATCTTGCTAAACGGTTAGGTGTTAAGGTTGCAGCGCATCTTTCATACCCTGACAAAGAGAATTTTGGACGATTTTCAATGGATATCCCATTTTCTAAACTTTCTCAGTCTTTAGATAGCCAGTATTCCTTGATGTCAGATGTAAAAATTGTGAAATTCCATGGAGCACTTTACAACGATGCTAATGTTGATTACTCGCTTGCAACTAATCTGATTTTATGGATGAAGATGAACGGAATAGAGGAGATTGTTACTCCATTTGATTCTATTCTCGCAGATGAGGCTCGTAAGGTTGATATTCAGGTCTTTCCTGAGGCCTTCGCTGAGCGAAGATATACCTATGATACAAAATTAAGACAGCTATTGCTTGTAAATCGTAAGAAAGATTATGCATCGATTCATGATTGTGATGAAGCTGTTGAACATGCACGGAAGATTATTACAGAGAAAAAGGTTTTTGCCTTCAATGATAAAGACGGAGAGTTGGTGAAAGAAGAGTATCCAATAGAGGCCCAAACAATCTGTATTCATTCTGATTCAGCGATAGCGCTAGAATTGGCTCAGAAATTAGCAAAAATTTGAGGTGAGCGATGTTTAAGGAAATATCTAAAGGGTTCTGCTCTCTAGTGGGAGGCCCTAAATACGGAAAGCAAGATGTAGGTATCTCCCCAGCTGGAGTTATGGATAGATTCTCTTTTTTGACAGGGAATATCCTATTAGGCAATCCAGATGATAGTATTTGCTACGAGATTGTCTTCCCTCCGTTGCTTGAAGCTGAAAGCGATATGTTGTTTGTTCTCACTGGTGCGGGTACAGTTGGATCTTGTATCCAGGATAATGGAACAAAGAAGAAAATTGAGCATGGAGTTGTTTACAAAATTTTGAAAGGCCAAAGGTTGATGATTGGTTCAAGAGCTTATGGCTTTCGTACATATCTTTGCTTTCGTGAATTTTCGCCGGAGTTAAAAAAAATTGAGGGAAGAAGCCGCGGGGATTTTTCAAAAATGGCAAGATGGGTTGATTCCGATAATTGTATCCGCGTTGTAGAAGGTCCTGAGTATAAATATTTGGAAAATCCCAATGATTTTTTAGAAAACCATTGGATTGTTTCTTCGGAAACTAGTAATATGGGTATGAAATTAGAGTCGTCTAATAAAATTCTTGTGAATCTTGAGAATATGATCTCTGAAGCTGTTGCAGACGGTACTATACAGTTTACAGCAAAAGGTCCGATAATTTTACTTAGACATAGGCAAACAGTAGGTGGATATCCAAGAGGTTATAATGTAATCTCTTGTGATTTAGATAGATTAGCGCAGTATTATCCAGGCCAGGTAGTACATTTTAAAAAAGTATCGATTGAGCAAGGAGTCTGTGCTGCCAAATTAATGTCTGAGGATATTAAGAGGCTTAGAGATAAATTTATATAGGATGGAGAGAAATTATGGGAATT
>JAFGXN010000057.1 GCA_016936615.1 Spirochaetales bacterium
AATTAAATCCTTTTCAAACATTGATGTGGTTGCGAAAAATACCAACACCTCAGGAATATTCTAAACAATTTGTCCCAAACTATGCCTTGATATAACTTTTGTATAAATTTTCATATTTTTGAATATTTATACAGACTTTGCATAAAAAGTGTCAGTTTAGCATATAATAGATGTTAGAATTATTCCAGAGCGTATACCCAGAAGCATAGCTTTCTTCCACTCCTTCTAATTGTGCATTCAAATACCGAACATAATTAACTCGAGACATCTCGCGTTCAGCCGGTGTAAGCAAAAAAGCCTGCACATAAGGTCGAATAACACAGTGTTGAGAAGTCATAATAGCAGAACGATTACAACCATGATAATAAATTTCCTTTGCCCATTCAAAAAAATCACTCTTATAAACAAAAGATCTAGGAAAATGCGAAGGATAATACATCGGAGAAATAACATCAACATACTTAGACATCAATTCAATATTTTGCCCAATCCAATTTCCCAAACGATAAAAAGAGTTAAAACCATAAAGATCCACACCAATTGGAACTGAAATATCATTTCGAGCCTTTCTGATAAAAGATTCTAAAGCATCAATTTTAGACATCCCGGGCTTTCGATATCTATAAGTAGCCAATGAGACGTTTCCATCAGATGGAAACCGGATATAATCAAATTGTATTTCGTCAATTCCCAAACTCTCCAGCTCCTTTGCTATTGAAATATTGTAATCCCAAACAAAATCACTATAAGGATCAACCCAAAACTCTCTTTGAATAAAATACTCGCTACCATCTTCCCTCTCTTCTCTTAAAAGATGTCCCCAAGGCTTTCCACTCTTTTTGTCGATGGTCGCATATTTATTACCTTCAGCCCTATACAAAACCTTATC
Source organism: Spirochaetales bacterium (assembly GCA_016936615.1). Classification (GTDB taxonomy): domain Bacteria; phylum Spirochaetota; class Spirochaetia; order JAFGXN01; family JAFGXN01; genus JAFGXN01. The sequence goes on from JAFGXN010000057.1 coordinate 890, forward strand.
CTTAAATACAACCATTCTAGCAATTACATAAATGCCGCTCTGATGAAATTTATCTATGAGTAATTTAGCATCAATCTTACTGTTCAAAGCACCAAATTTTTTAGCAGATTCTAGTTCTGAATTATAAGTCAACTGTCCGTGATCATTTTTAAAGTCGACAACAACGGAATTAAAGCCTTTTTCAAGACATAAAGCAACCCAATCATCTAACTTGTCCGGAGTAGCTTTATCCCAACGAATATATAGACCTTTTTTATTACTAGCCAGCTCAATCCTCTTTAATTTGTCCTGAGATAAATTCTTTTGGTCAACAATATCTAAATCAACTGCTTCAAGCCACTCACCGATTGAAAAATCGTAACTATAAATTTTATTTTTAGAGTAAATTTCTAAGACATTCTTATTCACGCTTAGATTGTATAACGGATCAGTTATGTTGTGTTCAAAAACTTGCCACTGAGCCATATTCATATCAGAATATATTATTTTATTTCCATCATTTGATAATAAAAAAACTTTCTCGCTGGCTAGCCCATCTGTCAAAATAGCAATCGAAGTAATCTCCTGGTAGTAATCTACACCATGATAAAAATGAGATTTTATAGAATCAACTTTCTTCCAACTCTGTCCTTCATTTTCTGACATGTATAGCCCATAGCAAGAGGTTCCTAATAAAAAAAATCTCTTTTTCAAAGGATGATTAGCCGAAGAGGTTAAATAATATGATGAGTAAATTGGGTATTTTAAATTTACCTGTGACCAATTATACCCTTTATTTGTCGAAATATAGAGACTCTGTGCCATTGTTAATGTAAGCAAATCAGGATTTGCTGAATTATATGTCATAGAGATTACATCTCGAATTTCTGAATCGGTAAAAGGCCAGACAACTTTCTGCTCTAGACCTTCATTTCGGGCAAACCAATTTGTTCCGCGATTTATAGTGTGCTGTACTCCATGATTTTCAGTTATGGCAAAAAATTCATTGTTTTTGACTCTAAGAACTTGCTTAATTTCCATATCAGCATATGTTGATACAGTAAAAAACAACAATACCACAGCTAAAAGATTCTTCATAAACTTCCTCTATATTATTTAAAATTATTAAAATTTTAGCCGTCAAAAAGACGGCCATTATTTATTCCCATTCAATTGTTGCAGGTGGTTTACTTGATATATCATATACAACCCTACCAATCTGTCTAATTGAATTTGTGATTAATGAACTTATCTCAAGTAAATCTTGCATCTCAAATGGATAGACATCCGCAGACATCCCGTCTTTCGAAATTATTGCACGAAGGGCAAGAACATAGCCGTAATTTCTAGCATCACCAGCCACACCCACACTTCTAATTGGTAACAATACGCAAAAAGCTTGCCATATTTTATCATACAAATTACGTTTTCTCAACTCATCAATAAAAATAAAATCAGCCTCACGAAGAATCTCGCACTTTTCCTTTGTAACTTCACCAATTATTCGAACACCCAGCCCTGGTCCAGGAAATGGATGCCTGTGAACAATTTCGTCTGAAAGCCCAATCAACGAGCCTAATCGCCGAACCTCATCCTTGTACAGACAATCAAGAGGCTCAATGATCTTCCCCTCATTCCTCTTTGCTTCGATTAGAGGCGATTTTACGTTATGGTGACTCTTTATTAGATGAGCTTTTTTACCAACACCCTTACCACTCTCTATCAAATCTGTGTACAAAGTCCCTTGCGCAAGGATATAATCACAGGTCAAAATCTTTGAAATCTCTTGTTCCTGAACTGTAACAAACATGTCTCCAATTATATGTCTCTTTTTCTCAGGTTCCTCAACTCCTTTTAGAGGAGTTAAAAATCTCTCTTCAGCATCTATCATATACAAATGCTTAGCCCCAAGACTTTTCAAAAACCTCTCAACTTCAGCTGATTCATTTTTTCGCATAAGTCCTGTATCAACATACATCAAATACACTTGATCTGAAGGCAAAGCCTTTAACAGAAGCCCACCGACAACAGTAGAGTCTACCCCACCGGAGATTAGCAACAAGACAGGCTTGCCGTCAGCTTGATCAATTATTCTTTGCTTAACCATTTCAAAGTATTGGTCCATATCCCATTCGCGCTTTGCGCCGCAAATCTCAACAGCAAAGTTTTCCAGTACATTCACACCATACTCACAATGAGTTACTTCAGGATGAAATTGTATTCCAAAAAATTGTCTGCTTTTATCCCAAGCAGCAGCAATATGGTGTTCACTCTTTGCACAGATTGAAAATCCCTCTCCAACCTTTTCTACGCTATCCCCGTGAGACATCCAAGAGACAAATCCTTCTGGAATATTTGTAAAAAGTGGACACTCCTCGACATATGCGACCTTACTCCGGCCATATTCTGTCTTATCTAAGGATTTAACTTGTCCGTTAAAATCCGTAGACATTCGTTGAAATCCATAACAAATACCAAGAAGAGGTATATTCTGTTTGTAAACACTCTCATGCGGAGTTGGGGGATCTTCGTCAGCAACACCATATGGGGAACCTGACAATATAATTCCCTTAACATCTCCCATGTCGTATTCATCTAAATTAGTATCACAAGCCAAGACTTCAGAATAAACTCCGAAGTCTCGAACTCGTCGCGAAATTAATTGTGTAGTCTGACTACCAAAATCTAAAATTATTATTTTGTCCATGGTTCATCTACGTTGAAAGTTTGATCTCTATCAGGTCCTACAGAAATTATACTAATTTTTGTACCAGTATACTCTTCAATAAATTCAAGATACTCTTGCGTCTCTTTAGGAAGATCAGCATATGACTTTGCGCCAGTTATTGAAGTATTCCACCCCTTAAATGTCTTTGTTACAGGCTTAGCTGCTTCAAGATCAGAGACAGTTGAAGGGAATTCCTCAGTAATCTTTCCATTTATATCATAAGCAACACACGCCTTAACCTCATCAATTCCATCATAAACGTCAATATGTGTTAAAACAAGTGATGACAAGGAGTTAGTCAAACACACGTATTTTAATGCAACCAAATCAAGATACCCACATTTTCTAGGTCGTCCTGTTGTTACACCATACTCATTACCAATCTCTCTAATTGTATTTTCTAGATCTCCATCTTTTTCCTTTGTAAAAGCAGAAGGAAAAGGTCCATTTCCAACTCTTGTCTGATATGCCTTAAATACACCTAAAATTTTATCTAAAGAAGCAGGTCCAACACTTCCACCAATTGCCGCACCAGCAGAACAAGAGAAACCAGAAGAGACAAAAGGATATGTTCCACCATCAAGGTCTAACAACGCACCCTGTGCACCTTCAAAAAGATTTTTCTGTCCCTTTCTCTGAGCCATAAAATAAGCAGCATTAACTACCATTGGCTCTAATCTAGCTTTAAATTTTTCAAGAAAAACTTTGTCTTCATCCTCTAATCTAGAATACATCTGCTCATCGAAAATATCACAAACGCGAAAGCCATCTCTACTAGCTTTCTGAGAGTAAGCAACACCAATTCCACGACCAGTTGTTCCGATTGGAGATTTTCGCTTTTTATCCATCTCAATATCAATTTGTTTGTATGAAGGTAATACCAAGTGAGCTCTATCAGAAACAAATAGACGACCTTTCCAATCTATTCCCTGATTTGAGAGATTGTCTAATTCGTTGAAAAGACCTTCTGGATCAATTACCATAGCAGATCCCATCAAACAAATTTTGTTTTTGTCAATAATTCCAGATGGAACTAGGTGTAACTTATAAGTAACACCATTTGTAACAATAGTGTGTCCTGCATTAGCACCACCTGAAAATCTGATAACTGTTTCTGCCTCAGAAGCAAGATAATCAACAATCTTACCTTTCCCTTCATCGCCCCATTGAGCACCCATTACAACTAAATTCATGTGTTTTCCTCTTAAAAATTATTTTACTACCTCGAATAATTTGGAGCCTCTTGCGTGATGTGTACATCATGCGCGTGACTCTCTCTTAATCCGGACGCTGTTATCTTAACAAATTTCTGATAATTACGCAATTGCTCAATCGATCTACATCCGCAATAGCCCATACCTTTTTTCAAACCTGTTACCAACTGATTCATAAAATTCTTCAATTCACCTTTATAAGGTACTCTACCCTCAATTCCTTCTGGAACTGGCGCTTCACCTTTTTTCATTTGATACCTATCACCTGAGCCTTGAGATATTGCACCTACAGAGCCCATTCCACGATATGTCTTAAACATCCTTCCCTCATAGATTATCTCAGAGCCTGGAGACTCTTTCAAGCCTGCAAGGAGATTTCCTACCATGACAACTGATGCTCCAGCGCCGATAGCCTTAACAAGGTCTCCTGAAAATTTGATTCCACCATCTGCAATAATTGGAATGTTATACTTCGCAGCCTCTTTTGCACACTCATAGACAGCAGTAAACTGAGGAACACCAATTCCTGCGATAACACGAGTCGTGCAGATTGAACCAGGACCAACGCCAACCTTGACCGCATCCGCGCCAGCTTCAATCAAATGTCGTGTACCTTCTGCTGTAGCGACATTACCCCCAAGAACAGGAAGATCATAAATCTTTTTTATCTGCTTAATAGCATCGATAACACTTTTCGAATCCCCATGTGCAGTATCAAGAGCAACAAAATCAACCTTACTCTCTAACAGAAGAGGAATTCTAACCTTCCAATCATTTGGGCTTATCGCTGCCCCGACTATCAAACGACCCTTAACATCTGTCGCTGCGTTTGGAAATTTTTGATGTTTTTCAATATCTTTTACCGTAATTAATCCGATAAGCTTGTTCTTTGAATCGACAACTGGTAATTTCTCAACCTTATATTTGTCGAATTTTTGCTGAGCAGATGCTGGAGTAGGATTTTTACTCTCAACAATAAGATCTGTTGTCATCAAATCCTTAACAAGCATAGAATCATCTGTACAAAATTTAATATCTCGCCCAGTAATAATACCACAAAGAGTGTTATCTGCATCTACAACTGGAAGACCAGAAACCCCATACTTTCCAGTTAGCATCTTAACGTCAGAAATCGTCATATCTGGTCTAACTGTTACAGGATTATCAATAATCCAGTTTAAAAATCTCTTGACATTTGCAACTTGCTGAGCCTGAACCTCAGGTGTAAGATTTCTGTGAATAACACCAGCTCCGCCCTCTAGAGCAATTGCTATAGCCATCTCTTCTTCAGTAACTGTATCCATTGCTGCAGAGATTACAGGAATATTAAGAACAACATCTTTAGCTAAGACGGTCTTAGTATCAGAATCCCCAGGCAAGAAATCTGCGTAGCTTGGCTGTAAAAGAACATCGTCATAGCTCAAAGCTTCAATTAAATCCATATGTGCCTCCTAAATTTATAATATTATAATGAGAAAATAAATTATCTTGAAAATAAATAGATTTTACCGCTTCCATAATAAAGACTATCAAATTTTTTTTTTTTTGTAAAGGCAAAAAAAAATATTCACTTTACAATTTTTTTATGTTATAAATAATATAGTTGTTCGTAGGAGGAAATTTTGACAAAAAAGAGACAAATAATATCAACAATCGCCACAGTTGCGATTTTTTCTACATTTATAATTACCACAGTAATCTTTTTCCAACCTAAAAAAAAGGAAACTACGAGCACTCAATACCCAGTAATGATTGATCTAACAAAATCTAAAATTGAAAACGAAGAAAAGGTTGAGACAGATGAGATTATAACAACTGACAATACAAAGGCAAAGGTTGAAATACCAACAAATATGACAGTATTGCAAATTCATAATCTCAATATAGACTTTGACACAGAAGAGGAGCAAATAATTATTGCAAAAAGTGAACACACAATAAATCCTGTAATAAGAATTTATATTGTCGACTACGATGTCATCCGAGAGTCATATAGAATTGCCTGGTCTGACAACACTTTAGCTACAAATGTTACTAGCTTCAAAGTTTTTATTAATGATGTAACTGGAGATCGAGAGACTGAGATTATCTGCACCGGAATAAACAAGGACAAGGGTCAAACAATTGACATCTACAAGAGAATAAAGACTGAAAGAACCTGGGAGCTAACCTTTAAAAATATTGCAAATATTTCATCACTTGGAACTCTAAATCTTCTAGAAACCGAAAGGAGTGTTGCCTACACTAACAATCAGGCTCTGGGAAAAAGTTTTGACATCGAATCAATCTTTCAAGAGTCCCCATCTTCGAATTACATAACTAAGGAGATTTTTAGGTGGGATGCTACTCTTGAAAAATATATAACATTCGAGACAACAAAGATTGACATAGAAGATGTTAACAATGAGACACTAAGACGCATTCACAGAGGGAACATCACAACTTTTCTTGATTTCCTATCAGGAATTTGGATAAAAGAGGGAAACACCAGATATGACGAGCAAATTTACTTCAACTACATAAATGAAGAGAAGACTATAGATTTCTATACCGGAGAGATTATTGATACATATTATGTCAAAAGACATGAAAAGAGAATTTACAACGAAGCCAGCCTTGACGCCTACAACACCTTTATTGGATATATCAGAATGTTGATGAGAATTAAGGTTATAAACCCCACAAGAATCTATATTAATGTGAACGACTACAACCACAACAGATACACATCTAACCAGAATCAAGATAAAACTGGATACTACAGAAAACTAAGTGACTCAGAAATAAATAAGTTCAAAAATATTAAAGAGGTAAAGAAAGAGACAGAACTCAGTGGTTATTTTACTGCAGATGATGGAAGTGAATACTATTTTAAATCTAATATATTTACCCAAACCAAAAATGGAGAGACTCTAAATGGGGGTTATGCAATATATGAGATTGGGGGACAAAAGATTTTTCAACTAAGATATATTGAAAAAAACAAGACAACAAAAATCTCAACATTCTTAATTGAATATGAAGGCGACAGTCCAAACTCAGGTTTTACTCTCAGACCAAGTAAGATTACGATTCATGGGCCAGAGGCAACAGACGGAACAATAATTAAGATAGAATCAGAGGTAAAATCTAATTAACAAGAAATCCCTCAATATTATGCTCTTTTAGCTTCATTATAGTTTTTGCAACATTATTTTGATCATCTGGGATTACATAGATTCTATGATAAAGAGTATTGTTTATAACTTTCTGCGAGGATGCTACCATAAAACCATATGATTTTAATTTTTCTACCATGACATCAGCATTAGCCTTATTTGTATAAGAAGCAACTTGAATTAACAATTGGCCCTCTTCAATCTCCACTCCTGGTTCTGTAGATTCTCGGTTAGTAGTCTGAGAAAAATTAAGCTGAAAAATTAAAAACTCCGCAAAACTAAGCATTGATTGGTATCTATTACTTGAAAAAATCTCTAAATCATACTCTAAGCTTAATTTTTCAACCTTTAAAAATGAAGAATTAAAGTTATACCAATTTATAAATGAATTTTGCACATAATAAAATGGAGAGTGACTCTTATTATAAAGAGTAACAGCTTGATAAAAAAACTCTTTAGACTTATCTAAATCTTCATTGAGAAAATAGACCATTGATAGTAGTAATTTAGATTTTGGAACAAGAAGAACACTATTAGACTTTGCAATAATAATCTCTAACTGCTTAATCGACTCTGAAAACTCCCCCATCTGAAAAAGCAGATATGAAGAAAAGAACAGAGACTCAAAATCAGAATTATTTGGCGCAGAAAAATATGCTACTTGGTAATATCTCTGGGCCTGCTCAATCGATCCTGAGAGTTCACTCAAGGCTGCAATCTTTCGAAAAACCCCGTGCTTCTGGGACTGATCCTGTATAAGATTAACATAGTCGATAAGTAGATCTATCGAAGCCTGAGTATCTGGAACAAGCTTATATGTCTGTATAAGCTTATCATAAAAATATGGTGAATCAATATTTGAATCAAGCCACTTAATCTTAAGCTCTATCTCTTTCGTATGTGCATAAGAAAAAGCATTTACCAAAGAAAACATTAAAAAACCAGCAATAATAAATCTATTTTTTACCATAACTAAATTTTCGGCTGACTAGAAATATCTCCCACGATTGGGGAGTCCTCTTTTTGAGCAACCTTTTTCCGATTTTTTTTCTTCTGAAAATCTTTTTTATCCTCATCCTTTACAGCATACAGATACTTAACCTTTTTAAAAAATGCAAATGGTAAAGTAAAAAGAACACCACAAACAAAGGATGAAAAAATAACAAGATAGACAGGAACATCTGAGACAACAGCCTTAGAACCCCAAAAAGAGATAGAAACCTTATTGTCTAAATTAAAACTTATAAAAATTATCATTACAACAAAAAACAAGACACCAACAACTAATTTAAATGTTCTCACTTTATAACCTCTCCTTTATAAGTATTGCCACTTAAAGCAACCAACCTTAATTTCACAAATTCCCCGATACAACCTTCATCAGAATTAAAGACAACCATATGGTTACTCTCAGTTCTAGCTAAGATTTCACTCTGGTTTTTCTTTGAGACAGACTCAGCAAGACCAAGAACAACCTTTCCGATATTAAACTTTTTTTTGTCAACAGTAATCTCACGTTGAACATCTATTAGAATTGCAAGCCGTTGCTTTTTAAGCTCATCCGACAGATGCCCCTCCATATCACAAGCCTTAGTCCCTTCCCGTTTATTATAATAGTAAGTAAAGGCATCGTCAAATCTTATTTTTTTTACAAGCTCAATAGTCTGATCAAAATCTTCTTGAGTCTCCCCCGGAAAACCAATCATCAAATCTGTCGACAAGGTAATGCCTGGAACTTTTTCCCTAAGCTGCTCGACAATTTCCATATAATCAGCAACACTATACTTTCTATTCATCAATTTCAAGATTCGATCTGAGCCGTGCTGAAGAGGTAGATGAATATTGCGACAAATTCTAGGCTCAGCAGCAATAAAATCAATCAACTCCTGAGAAAAATCCTTAGGGTGCGGACTCATGAAGCGAACCCAAGGGACAGTTGTATTTTTTATTAAAAATTTCAAGAGACCGACAAAATTCAACCGTTCCCCATCATACTCAAAATCGTAAGAGTTGACATTCTGACCAAGAAGCATAACATCCTTTAAACCAGAGATAGAGTTAATCTCATCAGCTATGCTCTGAGGATCTCTCGAGACTTCTCTCCCCCGAACATATGGAACTATACAATATGTACAAAAATTATTACATCCATGCATAATCGGAATCATAGCTTGTGACCCCTCTTTCGCAGAGTAACTCGAAGAAAAATGGTAACTTTCTCCGTCTGAAAGAACTGCACCAGGCTCTCCATTCTCGAGAAAATCTACAAGCATCCCCTTACTAAAGGTACCAACAACAATATCAACATCCTTGCATCTTTCTATAATCTTCTCTTTAAGTCGCTCTGCCATACATCCAATAACAACCAGAACAAAATCATGAGATTTTTTTAAGCTACTAAAAAAACCCAATCTTCCCCAAATCCTAGTATCAGCACTCTCACGAACAGTGCAAGTATTTATAATAACAGCCGCAGCCTCAGCCTCAGTGTGAGCCTTAATCCAACCACTAGCCTCAAGCTCCAAAATCAATGCATCAGATTCTGCAATATTCATCTGACAACCATAAGTCTCTATCCAATATTTCTTATTACTCATAAATCCATTTTATTTAAATTCTAAAAAAAAACAATACTACCAAACAACTATCTTACAAAAGAAAAGGGCAATGACTAGCACTGCCCTATAAATTACTTATTTATCCATTTTTCTGCAAGTTCACGGCAGATACCAATTGTATCTCCAACCGGCTTTGTCGGATACATCCTAGCGTCGTAGATCCAGCTATTCTCAATATCCACAATATTCAGCCTGTAATCAGCAGTATCTTTCTCAAAAAAAGCACTCCATCGACTGTAATAATAGTCACCCACAAGTCCAGACCAGGTCCTATTAGAATAATCCTTGATACCAGGCCATTTCTGATCAGCAGGCTCCCAACGAGTAACCAGCTGCTTTGCAGCAATAACAAATTGCTTTGCCTCCTGCTCATCAGCCCCCTGCTTGTAAGCAGCCTCCAACCAGCTCCCCAACAAGAAATTACTATTGCTAGCAACCAGCCTCTCAGTATCCCTAATCAGCTCAAGCATCCGCGTTGAATCTCCAGTTGCATCAAATGCTAAATCTTGCAAGACTTGCCTAAAGATATCTGTTAAATCATACAAAAAGCCTTCACTACCTGAAAATTCATCTGCTACGTCAAGCATAAGCAAAGCAGCTTCCTGAATAACCGCCCTATCCCAGTAGATCTTCCCCGAAGACCACGACCTGGCTTTTTTGACATTCTCAGCAGGTCTAGCATTAATAACAGAGTCAGTAGCACCCTCAGAAATTCCTTTGACATTGTAGATTGAAGACGCCAAGAGATTCCAAGCCTTAACGACATTCTCATTTTGCTTTCCATATCGTCGAGCAGTATACTCTTCCAACCAAGAATCGACAGTAATAGCAGAATCTGCCCAGAAGACATCACTAAGCAGATCATACAACACAGGATTATTCTCTGTACCCTCGCACAAATACCCGATACCAATACAATCATTGTTTGCTGGTCGTGAAAGCAATTCAGGAATCTTCGCCACAGAGAACAAGTTTGTATACAAACCATGAGTTCCACCAAAATTACTAACAATATTCAAGGTCCAAGGCTTTCTACCATATCTTCGACCATATGAGCCAGAAGAGTTTCCAATATCTTTATAAAGCTTCTGAACCAATGTTTGATTATTAGACAGACCATTTAGCAAAATACGCTTTGGATTCTCACCCCATCCCTGAAGCACATAATTAGCTCCAGGACTTGCCTTCTGCATAGCCTTCTCGACATTCCTCGCACTAAGCCCGACAAGCAATCCGCCAGTGTTCCCTCCCTCATGAAAGAGATCCCCGCCATAATAACTAAATTTCCCGTATAAATCATGCAAACTCGCATACCAAGCATCAGCAAAAAGATGAAAATCCCTCGTGGTAGGCGCAAGGACATACGGTCGCAGAAAGCTACCCCACAAACCTTGCTCAACTAGCCTTGCTTTCGGATAATACTTCTTAGTAGTAGTCGGAACCATCCCGAAGAATCCCTGACTAATCGGCTCCATCCCAAAATCACGCATTCTATCTAGAATCTTCACAGCTAGCTCATACTCAGCATCGATATATTCCTGACTGACAGGACCACCTGTTCCCTCAAGATTACCCATTAACCACCAAGCCTTATACGCTGACGAAGGAATAAACGCCTGAATATCAGCCTCATCAAATCCAAGCTTACGCAAAGTATTCTGCCAGACCTTTTCCAATCCAACAACCATCAAAGGTTGATTAACTCCATACAAAGCAAGAAGATCAAGCTCTCTCTCCCATCTATCCCAATCCCAAAAAGCCATAGTATATGAAAAAGTACAATAATTATATGCGTTTCTAATCTCAAAAATCGACTCAACCAACTCTTCTTCTGGTAATTTCCAGGACACAGGAATCTTAATATTCAAATCCATCTGCCCAACATAAGAACCATTATATTTCTTCAAGTAGTAATAAAATCCTGCAGCTTGCGAATAAGGCTTGTTTCCGCAGATTAAAACCTTTCCATCCTCACTACCGAGCTGAAAATAATCACCAATACCTTTATCGTCAATCTTAAAGACAAAGTTAGACTCTTCCCCGCCAATCAAACGACTAGCAAGACCTCTTACAGCATCAGCACTAGCCATCACAGGCAATAGTAATACAAATAACAAAAATACAATTCTATTTTTTAACATGCCATCCTCCACAAATATTATAAAATCTTCCCTTTTTTTTTATATTAAAAAAGCATTAAAAAAAGCTGTCTAAAAGACAGCCCTATTATTATCAATTATTCATCTTCATCATCATCGAGAATCTCCACCTCGATATCATTACTCCTATCCTTCGAATGAGTCAGCCAGAGTATCAGAAAGGTTGAAAACCCATAACTTATAAGCTTAGCTCCAATTATAAATCCTAAGAACCAATCAGGTCTATCCTTCCAAGTAACCCAGACAGCAATAGCTAATCCAAGCGAAACCAAACTATTCAAGAGAAACCCTGTTATACCAAGATATGGACTAACACTTATTGCTATATACAATTCTACAAGACCTGCTATAAAGTAAAAGACAGAAATAACCAAAACTATTATATTCATGAACTTATCACTAAACATAATAATAATACCCAGCAAGACTAGTACAACTGCAAATAAAATGATAATCAACGGGATATCTCTAAGCCCTCTCTTCCCACTATTCTTATATGCACTAATAAACACAAAGAAACCGACTAGACATGTCAATGCCCCAATCACGACACCGAACCACTTATGAATAATACTATGCCCAACAATAGCAAGAATCCCAAGAACTATAAAAAAGAATCCTGTAATTGCGGGTCTCCAAAACGATTGAGTCATATAAGAGCTAGCTCTTAATACTGCTTTATTTGTTCTCTCTTTCAATAAAAAACCCCTTATGATATAGTTAAACTTACTATCAGATAAACATTATGTCAAGCAAAAAAGTTACATCTAAAAATCGATTTGTCCAAAAGAAGCATCAAGATCGATTGTAATAGATTCTAGGCTTCTGTCATTTACATAGAGAACTCCTTGAAACTTATTAACGCCACGAATTATATAAAAATTCCCATAATTTGAGACTACCAAAAGGTTGAAATAATTACTTTTAACATCACTGTCTGCTAGACTAGCAGTAAAACTATCGCCGTAATACAAAGTATCAATTCCCAACCTCTTCCACAGTCTTGAATCAGAAGTCTCCACATTAAGAGAATTATCTACCGCGAAGATACCAGAAATAACAACATTCGAGTTATTCACAATCTCAAGATCATTATAGATTGAAAACCCATTAACTCCTAAAAAAATTAGAAATAGACCTAACCATAACTTTTTTTTCATACTTTCCTCCTAATCTTAAACCAAGGAAGCAATACACTTGTTGTTCTCTTATATTGAACATACTCTGGCATGGAGAGATACTTCTGATCATACCTCTTCTCAAGCATAGAGACGCCACTAACAAAAATTAACATAAACGTAATAAAGCAAGGACCAAGAATAATTAACCATCCCAATGATTCAATTACAGGCACTACAAAAAGAAAGATAGCCCACCACATTAATATCTCTCCAAAATAGTTAGGATGCCGACTGTATCGCCACAACCCAGTCTCTATCCAAGGATTTTTACCTCCACCACTATTCTTAAACCTGAACTTCTGAATATCTGCAACTGTCTCAACAACAAAGCCTATAAGCCACAAGGTAGCAGCAATTACTGCAAAGACTATAGAAGTCTCTTCTTTTTTATTAAAAAAATAGATTGCAGGCAACATCACAGCCCAAACTGTTATACCTTGAATTATCCAAAAGGCTCCAAATCTGAAGAAGCTATTCCTCATCTTGTCAAATCTATGGTCAACCTTCATCTTAATTATTCGACCTAGCAGATAAATCCCAAGCCTTAACGACCAAGCAACAATCAGAACCATCAATACAATACTAGATACAGACTTAATCTGATTAGACAAATAGAGAAGTATAGCTAAAATAAAAAAACTTAAACTATAAGACAAATCTGTTACCTTATCAGTCTTAAAACTAAAGGCAAAAACAAAGAAAAACCCTTGTATAGCAAAACTTATCAACAGGGTAGATAAAAAACCTAACGAATCAAACTCAAAAAACTTCATACCAACTTCTCACTTTTATTTATAGAAAAATACTATTACTTTAATTATAATCTTATTTTTCCATTTTTCAACTATGTAGACAATTTTAATCAATTTATAATTAAATTCAAAGAAAATACTAATAAATATTTATTCATTTGATTACACCAAATTTTACACTACAATTATAAAAGGAGGCAACAATGAGTTTACCATTCTGGGCACTAACAAAAATCGATACAGAGAAACATTTTAAGGAATTTATTACAATATCGAAGGTTATTATCTATCTCTCACGCTACGAGTTCTTCTTTGGTCAATTTGCCGATATTCTTGGTTGTGAAATTAGAAATATAATAGACCACAAAAAAATTATGAAAATTTTTAAAAGTAAACGAGTAATAGATAAAATAAATGAATACAATAGTTTAAAAAATCTTGATCTGATTACACCTATGGATTTTATCTATCTAGTAGATACTGCCTGTACTGCAAGAAAAGAGTTACACCACGAGGATTTTATGTCACTAGATATAAAATTCGAGTGTCTTGAAAGGCATGAGACAATGAAGATAATAAAAAGACATGTTGAAAAGATAATCGATGTGGAATTTTTACTTATCATCTATCTATCAAAGATAAAAGGAGAAAAGCTCCCCCCATCCGACTACAAGGAGATTATCTATAACTGGATATTCGAAGAGAATAACTTAATACTAAAAAATCAACAGATAGGAAAGAATATTGTAACTGAATTCGAGATTGAAGATAACCTAGTGAATGAAATTGAGCACGACTATGAGATAATGCCAGATGACAATAACAACACAACAATTGTAACTAAAGAGGAATTTGACTCTTTCCTAAACTCAAATCCCCCAAATATCAATCCGCACTAGAATATGCCTTATCCAGAAGCGCAGGATAATTCTCATAAATATTGACAATCAATGACCCAAACAGGGTATTTGCCCATGAGAACCAGGCCCTTGAGAAGCTTTTATCATTATTCTTATGAAAAGACTCATGCATAAAGCCTGTCCCACCATCTGTATTGATAAGCATTCTCAAACACTCTTCGACTTCTTCCTCGCTACTAGCAGTAAAGGCCTGCATAATGATACTCATAGGCCAGATAGTATCTCTGCCTGTATGGGGTGAACCAATACCCTTCCCAGCCTTACCCTCAAAATACCAAGGATTATCACTACTCAGAACAAATCTCCTAGTGTTCTGATAGATATCACTATCCTTTTCAATTAATTCAAGAAAAGGTAGAGCCAAGAGGCTTGGGACATTAGCATCATCCATTAAATTATAATTCCCTAACCCATCCACCTCATATGCCAGAATTTCCCCATATTTCGGGTGATTATAGACCCCATATTCATAGACCGCAGCTTCAACCTCAGCAGCTAACTCGGCTGATCTTGCAGACAAACCTTTCTGCGAAACTGAATCAAGCAATCTACTTAGATTTTTTAAAGATTTCACAGCAAATAGATTAGAGGGTATCAGATAAAGATAATCAGTCGCATCATCAGATGGTCTAAACGCAGAACAAATTAACCCATTTCCTGCAACCTCTCGACCAAACCCACTATTTACCTGATTACTCAAGGCATCACTCCCCTTTCTCATGAAAAAGTAGGGACCCTTATCAATTTTACGTTGTTGCTCAACAAATGTATCAAGAATCAAGCTACAAGCCTTAACAAAATTTTCATCAAGTATTGACTCATCACTAGAGACTGAGACATATTCATAAAGAAGGTCTATGCTATAACACAACGAATCAATCTCCCACTTCCGCTCAAATACTCCAGGAAGCATCTGTGTAGTATCGCTCTTATATTTAGAAAAAGCTGATCTATCCTTCAGAAAGGCATTTGCATATGGATCTATTAATATTGAGTCAATATGATTCAACGCAAGACCTCTAACAAGAGTTTTTAATCTAGCATCTTCGCCGACAAATTTAATAAAAGGGAAGACTTGAGCAGATGAATCTCTAAGCCACATTGCAGGAATATCTCCTGTAATAATATAAAACCGACCATTGTCAGCCGCCTCTACAGTTGTATCTAAGGTATTTGGATAACATTTTTCAAACATAATCCTCAACTTCTGGTCAGCAATAGACTCCGCTACTAATTTAATTTCTGCATCAACAGAATCAGAGACAAAGGTTCTCTTCTCAGAAGAAATCCTCAAAGAGTTTGTAAAACAAGAGATAAGAGAGAGACTTAAAATAAGATATAATAACTTTTTCATAAAAACACCCCTGAAAATATTAACATAGCAAAGTTAATTTGCATATATTTTTTTTTCAAGGGCACATAAAAATTGAAGAATCTGTTATTTTTTTAAGACAGTTATCAAGTAGTGCTTCAAGTCGTTTATCTTCACATCGTGGAGAGCTCCCCACTCTTGTCCAAATACTGAAAAAGCTGCTATAGGTATAGTAAAAGTAAAAAAATCAATAAACTTGAGATATTTTCTCTGCTCAGGAGTAATGTTCGGTCCATTTATAAAAGGGTTCCCATAAATGAAATCAGATATTTTAATCATAAGATTTGAATTTTTTCCAGACTTTAGCGATTCCATGAAAAAAATCTTAACAACGTTCTTATTTTTTTCCATAAATTCAATGTAAAAATCTACCATCTGAGAGTAGTCATCATCACTTCCTGTCCAATTAAATGTACGGAAAATCTTTATACTGTCAGTAATGAAATTTTCAAGGATACTATCTAATAGCACATCTTTACTTTTGTAATGATAGTATATCAGCGACTTCGGAATACCTGCCTTTGTCGCAATCGACTCAACATTAGTTGCAGCAAAACCATTCTCAGCAAACAGCTCAATCGCATTATCTAGGATATTCCTCTTTGATTTGATAGCTTGTTCTTGCTTTTTACTATTCATAATATACCTCTTAAAATTGATATTTCAACTTATC
>JAFGXN010000058.1 GCA_016936615.1 Spirochaetales bacterium
ATAGTCCTGTTTTTAGACGATGGTTAATCTCATATTTCATTATTTTGCTAATTTTAATTTCGTTGATGATTTTTTTGAATATATTTTTATCAAAAGATATCCATGGAAGGGTTTCTGATGCTTATCAGCGAAGACTTGAAAATTATGGTGATGTGCTAGATTTAAACCTCTCAAATATTATCCATTTTTCTGAGAACTTGGCCATGACTAAGGATTTGGAATCTCTTATTTTTGAGAGAGGTCGGTATGATGCAGATAATTCGTTAACAGACATTCGAGTCGTTAATGATTTTAAACTATGTAGGGCAGTTAACTCGTTTATCTCTTCTGTTGTTTTCTATTCGCTTGAGAGGGAAGTCTTCTATACTGCAGAGGGGTTGTTTGATTTTGATTCCTTTTATGAGTTAAGTGATTTCTCTCGTTTTTTTTCTTTTACTGAGTTGGAAACATTTTTTTCTTCTATGGAGTTTAGAGAGTTCTATTTTTTTGAAAAAAATGATGATTATCTGTTACTCTATTCTTTACCAGTTCCCATTACTTCAGATAGCTCTGCTTCGGGGAGAATGTTTTTTCTTTTAAACACTGAAAGTCTGCTGGAATTTTTAAATTATGGAGATATGGATGATTTTTTTCTCATAGAGGCTGAGCACGGGGAGATTTTTCCAAGAAAAAAAAAGCCTGAAGTGTCAAGAGATTATATTGTACTTTCTTATAAGCTTAATTTCACAAATTTAACTTTGGTCTCATATATTTCGGAGTATAGCTTTTTTAACCCACTTTTTCTTGTTCGAATTTTTTCTTTTATTACGATCTTCACTGCGATTGTTATTGGTCTTTTCCTTTCTTTATTCTTTGCTGTAAAAAATTATGGTTCTCTGCTTGCTGTCTCTGATAAAATGAGAAAAAATCTGTTATGCGAAAACTCTTCCCACGATGAGTTGAAAATGATTGATTCTGCTTTAGATCAGCATAAGGAGATTATAAAGGTTAATATTTTGTGTTTTCTTTTGGAGGGACGGAGATATCGAAACCTTTCATATAATCAGATTGCAGAATATTTAGGTATTTCAGATAATGTTTCCTTTAAGATTGTTGGGTTCAAATATTTCAGTGATTCTTCATTAGATCCTCTCTTTTTACCAGAGATTGAGTCTCCTGGATTATCTTCTTTTCAGTTTGCTTGTGGTAATCATCGTGTTTGGATCTTTTTTGCTGAGGATTCTGCTTGTTTTGATAGCTTCGATCTTTCCTCTCTCGCGAAATCATATGTATCTATGGTTGATAAAAAGTTTTCTCTTGAGATGGTCGCATCTATTAGCCATGTTGGCGAGGGGGTTGTTGCTATTGAAAAATTGTGGAACGAGGTTCAATATCTGTTTGATTTTCAAGCTGTCTTTGGTCCTGGTGCTGTTATCATGTCGGATCATGTAAAAAATACGCTTCTGGGTTATGTTTTTCCAAAGGATGTCGAATTTTCATTAGCTGCATCTGTCAGGGCAGGTAATTGTCAGCGAGTTGAAGAACTTTTATTGGAGATTAAGAGTATGAATTTTGGAAAAGAATCTATTTCTCCAGAGTGGATCTCTGGTTTAATCTGTTCTATTGCATATGTATTTCAGAACTGTGCAAGTGATTTGCCAATACCTATTTCTGAGTTTAATGTTCATGTCTTTAAAGAGGCTGATAATATCTTGAAGAGAAATAGCATTGATGAGGTTTTTGAAGACCTTATTTCGTTGGGGAAGGATATTGCGAATTTATTTGAAGCGAGGAAGATTAGTAGAAACAGCGATTTAAACTCAAAAATTATTTCTCTCGTGAATGATAATCTATTTGATTTGAACTTCTCCATGGATATTGTTGCGGATCATTTTGGAATGAATAAGGATTATCTTTTAAAGTTTTTTAAAAGTCAGAATGGAATATCTTTTAATGAGTTTGTGACAAAGGCCAGACTTAATGGAGCTGTAAATTATCTTGAAAAAACTAATCATTCTATCGCTGAAATTTCTGTTATGTGTGGATTTGGAAGCGTTGTTACTTTCATGAGGGTTTTCAAAAAAGAGTTTGGGATAACTCCTGGTGATTTTAGAAAAAAGACTAGATAATGTCTGTTTCTGATAATGATGTCTTAAATTGTTTATATACAGTAAAAAAGCTTCTTTTTATAATTAGATATTAAAAGAAAGGAGTTTAATTATGAGAGAAAAAATGAAATTATTTTTTCAGATTTTGAGCATTCTCTGTTTGCTTGTTGGATGTGATGGTGATTTAACCGAAGGAAGCAAAGGCAAGTTGAGTATTGATTCCTCATCCTATAGCTCAGGGGATTCTGTTATTCTTCAGTTGAAAGATGTAAATGTTGACCATTCAGAGACGATATCTGTTAAGGTTGTGTCTGAGAGTGATAAAGATGGTATAACTGTTGTTTTGACTTGGGATGCAGAGAGTAGTGCCTTTACTGGTTCTTTTTCATTTAGTGGTGTTCTATCAGATAGTTCCCTCTATATTTCAGGAAATGAAAAATTTTCAGTAATTTATAGAGATTCTGACTCTCAAGAGGAGTTGATAATTGAGGGGTCTGTTTTGTATGTTGTTGAAGAGCTTTTTGCTACTGGCACAATTACCTTAGATTCTGAGGTCTATCCGGTAGGAGGTCGTGTTGTTGTCGAAGTTGTAGATTCTGATTTAACTGCGGATTCTATATCTGTTTCAGCTTCTGTTCAAGGTTCTTCTTCTGCTATCTCTGTCGTTCTCTCTTGGGATAGTGAAAATAAGAGTTATGTTGGTTCTTTTTTACTTAGTGCGTCCTCAGGCGGAGAGAATAGTCTTGAATGCGAAGAGTCTGATATTATAGAGGTTGTTTATAATGATGCAGCACCAGCAGCTTCAAGGAAGACAGTCGCGACTGTCGCAACGGCTGGAACTATCTGTATTGTTCAGTCTAAGGTTGATCCTGGTGCTTCTCTGGATATTTATGTGGAAGACGAAGATTTAGATTCTTCTGATGTTGTTTCTGTCTTGGTTACTTCAGTAGCAGATCCTGTAGGTATTGAACTTCCTCTTTCGTGGAATACGGTTTCCAGTAGATTTGATGGTGTTGTAGAGACCTCTCTCGTTTCTTCGAGTGGAAAGATTCTAGTGGGTTATGGTGACACTGTTGTTGCTTCTTACTCTGATTCTTCTCCGGCTGTCGTTGTCTCTGACTCTTGTGGTTTTTATAATTTGGCTGAGCTTGAATTTTTGGATTCTAATATTAATGTAAATGAAACAGTTTCAATTAGGCTTATTGATGCAGATCTATCAGCTGCTTCGACTCCAGTTGTTCATGTTATAAGCTCTTCAGATTCTTCTGGGATTAATGTTTCTCTGTCCTACAACTCTTCGTCGCAAGATTTTAGAGGATCTTTCGGTTGTTCAGATGAGGTTGTTAGTGGAGAATTATTTGTCGAGGGTGGAGATCTCGTTACAGCCTCTTATACGGATTATAATCCTGTCCAGTTAGTCTCCATAAGTTCTAATGTTGTACATGTTGGAGAATTAAGTTTTGATGGGTTGGAGCAAGGGAAAAAATATGCGCCTGGGGAAGAGGCTAAGATCTTTCTAAAGGATTACGATTTACCGATTGATTCTGCTCCTCAGGTTGTTGTTGAATCTTCTGACGATTCCATAACATTGAATTTATCTTGGAATTCTTCTGAAGAAAGATTTGAGGCAAGCTTTTATCCAGTGCTTGAAGACGCTGATGATCTTGATGAGATATTGGTCGATTATGGAGATGGATTGAGAGCTTCTTATCAGGATTTATTACCTGCGGATGAGGTTGAGGCTCTTGCCATGATATATGCTAAAGGAATTATCTCAATTTATAGAGAAAAAACTGATGGATCTTGGCTTCCTGTCGATGAGATTGTTATAGATGGAACACAGTACAGGGTAAGATATTACGATGTTGATTTATCGGGAGCATATTCAGGCGAGATTGTTCAGGCAATAGTATTAGCTGATGACGCCCCTCTGAGAGATCCTTTGCCTCTTTCTCTGGATAGTTCTGGGTATGCATATTTTACACCTGTCAATTCTGATCAGCCTATGCAAGATGAACTTGAATGTTATTGGCAGGAAATAGTTCAATTTTTTTATTATGATGAAGATCTCGAAGAACCTGTTTTCAAGGAGTTGCCTGTTGTCTATAATGGTGAATTAAAAGTTAACAAACCTACATTAGAATATAGAATCGGTGATAATTTTCAGATATATTTAGTCGATAAGGATCTTGATCCAGATGATATCTCATATGTAGATGTAGAATTTATATTAGTTTCTGACCCCTCTGTCGTTATATCTGTTCGTCTTAACTGGAACTCTTCTGCTCGTAGGTATGAGTCTCAAGAAGCAATGCTTGTACCAATCTTAACCGGTCCAGGAGAATTCCCAGTTACTGTTGGAGAATCTTATATAATTAGATACACAGATTTAGAATACTACGACGGCGAAGGGTACAACGGTGTAGTAGATATAGAAATTGTGATTAAAGAATGATAGTTCTCATTTTGAAAAAATGAGAACTATCATTCTACCCGCGAGGGTAATGCGAAAGCATTGCCAGCGGG
>JAFGXN010000059.1 GCA_016936615.1 Spirochaetales bacterium
TTTCCTGATTATAAGTATTATATAGGAATTTTTAGGAGGTTTTATGATTCCAAGATGCACACGACCCACATGTGTCAATTTTTATAACCCACGAGGTGATTGGTACAAAGAGGCTGGTACCTACTCAAATAATTCAGGTACCTATAGAAGATTTTACTGCAAAGATTGTGGTAAATGGTTCAGTGAGAGGACTTTTTCGATTCATCACTACAGTCATTATGAAAAAGATTTTAAAAAATTTGCAAAGGACATTAGCGAAACATCTTCGATGAGAGCTCTAGCTCGAAAATACAATCATTCAGTTCAATCTATTTTGTTACGTATTATGAAATTATCTAGACATTGTCTAGCTGCTTCGTGTATTTTTGAAGAAAATCTTCATCTGCGTGAAGATCTCGTTTCAGACGGCATAGAAAATTTTGTAAAGTCAAAACACTATCCCTGCGACTACAATATCTTAGTTGGTCAAGATTCTCAATACCTTTACGGGTTCACTTGGTCGCTGATGCGTAGTAAAATGAAAAAAACAGAGGCACAAAAGGCGAAGTTTAATAAGATGAAAGAAGGTGTTGACTACAATACCTTCACAATTTCTGAAGGTTTTAACGCTTTATTTCAGCAAATGCTTAAAATAGTTGGAACAAAGGAAAAGTTTGACGATTCCTCAGTTTTAACAATTTTAGACACTGATAAAAAAACACAATATGCTAATGTGATAAAAAAATCTGTAGAAGCACAAGAGTTAATAGAAAAAAATGAATTTCGACATGATGTTACAAGCTCAAAATGTGAAAGAAATAGATCTAATAGACTTTTTGCAGTAAATTATATGGAAAGAGAGTTGAGAAAAGGCCTAAAAGAGATGGTTCGAGACACAGTTTGTGGCGCAAAAAATGTATGTATGTCGCTTGATAGATTTAGTATTTTTGCCTTCGACCATAACACCCAAAAGAAGTTTAGAATAAATGATCCTGTAAGTGATACTCACGTAAGGCATGCTCATATTGCAGGGCTCGATGCAGTTCTAATCTATAAATACTCAAAGAAGGTCTTTACTGAAAGATTTTTTTATAGTGATTACAAGAAAAAATTAAATCCTTTTCAAACATTGATGTGGTTGCGAAAAATACCAACACCTCAGGAATATTCTAAACAATTTGTCCCAAACTACGCCTTGATATGATTTTCGTATAAATTTTCATATTTTTGAATATTTATACAGGCTTTGCATAAAAAGTGTCAGTTTATAGTTCAATTCTCCCTCGGAGGTTTGTTGATTCTGACACAAATAGGTATGTTTTATACCGAATAAATTCCTCAATTACCTCCGAATATGAAGTAAGGTGGCTAGCCTTAGAAATTATTCGTTTTAGGTTTTTTTCTATAATAAATTGCAAAGCATAAATTTTGACCGAATCCTTATTCTTAAAGAAATCTAGTAAGTCTGTGTATATATTTTTCTCTAGTTGTTCCCTTGACAAACTTGATGGGACCTGTCTCCAAGCATCCTCGCATTTTTTTATAAGCTCTGATTTTCCTGTAATTTCAATAGAGGAGTAAAAAAGATCTTTCTTTTCTGAAATCTCCTGTTTTTTCTGTTTTTCTATGGCTTCTTTTTCTTTTACAATCTCATTTTTTTTATTTAAAAATTCTTTAGTATTTTTCTTTTTATTGTAATTGAAAATATTTCGTGCTATCCAATTAAATATTATAAAAATAAATTTTGAAAAATTATTTTGATTATCAATTATATTTTGGTATGCCTTTTTATATAATGATGAATTAGATATTCCAAGAACTCGATCTATTTCTTCTTTTCCGTAAAGTTTTAATCTTGTAGGAATCGTAGACAAGTTATCAATTCCTTCAAGCATTCTGTAAAGTGTTTGTTTGTTAAGAATTTGAAAAAGTATAGATTCGTGCTCTCTTAAATAATTAAATATCGTTTCTACAAATAGGTTCCTCTCAAACATCTCAAGTTCCAAGGTGTGATTTTTAAGAGCAACCTCCCATTTGTTTAGTATTCCAGTTTCAAGCTTGTTTAAAACTCTTTCAAAGCTGGTGTTTAAAAATTTGTTGAGATTATGAAAGTGTAAATATATCTCCTCGTCCTCGTCTTCATCATTTTTTATCTTGAAAGAAATCACTTGTGAAATACCATATTTATTTTTTTTATAAATATATTCTTCAGAAAACTGATCCATTATTTCTCGAAAATATTGAGCATCGAGATCGCTGATATCTTTTGTAAGAAAAATTTTTATTTCTGATTCAAATACGAAATATTTTAAGCTGTCAAATATTAATCCATATATTTCTGTGAGTTTATATTTTTCATTAGCTTCTTGATTTAGATATATTTCCTTCATTATTTCGAATGACTGTAAAAAATTATAGCTTGCAGAAGAAGTATATGGAAAAATTCTTAAAATATCTGAATTGACTTCAGAATCAAAGTCATTTAAAAACATTTTAATAAGGTTGTTGTTGCTAAACATCTTTTCCATCACCATTTTTGTGTAACTTTCGCGATAATCTCTCGTAGTTGCCTTGTTTAATCGTTGTATATCGATATCAAATAATCGAGGGTACTGAATCGACATCTTTTTCTTATCAACTTCAATTTTTTTATTAAAAAAATCCGAATTATCAGCTGCCTGTTTGCTTAGCTGGTAGATTATTTGATTTGCACTCATTGTGGTTATCGATGCAATTTTAGCTAGTGGTATTATTATCGGGGGTAGTATATTGTCTGGGAAAATTATCTCTGCTAGTTTCCTACTTGAGGTCTTTATTTTTCTCGAAGAGATATCTTTTAGTTCGATTGGGATGTATAGAGATTTATCGATTTTCATAAAATGAGAGCAGGGGAGTCTTGTCTCTTTGTTTTTTCCATCCTTGACAATTTCTGCATATTCTAGGTTTAGTTCCTTCATGTATGTTTCAAAATTGTCGCGGTTTATTTCTCGTTGTTTTAGGGTGAAGACATTTTGTGATAGGCTTGCAAATCCTGCTTTGAGAAGTTTTTTTATCATGGAACTTCTTACCGGGTAGATTCCTAGCTCTTTTAATACGTCTATATCTACTGAGTTGTTTTCAGATTTCACCATATATTTGTATAATTTGCTAAATTGGTTTATTTCTATTGGATGATTTGCTCCAATTTCCCAAAGAAGCCATATTGGGTTTATTATCTCTAGTATGTTGTATTCGAATTCTTCGAGGTTCAATTCTAGCTTTTCATTTTCAGTCATGTTAATCTATCGGCAATTTCTTTATTTTTATGAAAAAAAATCCAGATATATTTTTATTGTAATTATAAAAAAAGGGTGTTAGAATATACAAAACGTTGGAGGTGTTATGATTGGTTATTCCAAGCTTGATAAAGTCTACCAGGACAGTTCGTTAGGTTTTGCAAAGAAGTCGAAGATTCTATTTACTATTCTTGGTCTTTTTACAATTATTATGTTCTTGTTCGCTACATTGGATCTTTTTTCTCAAAAGTACACAGATGCTTTTTCTGAGTTGATGATTTTTATCTCATGTGCTATTGGTATATATTTTATTTTTAAGGGGAATTATAAGGTTGCATCTTCTATTGCCACGGTTTCGAGTATTTTCTTTTTGTCAACGATGATAGTTTTTAGTACCAAAGTTGAGTCTGGGCAGATTATTTGGAGTGCACCTAATTCGCTAAATTCTATGCTTTTGTATTTTTTATATGTAACACCTGTTTTTTGTATGTTGTTTTTGACTAGTTATTCTAGATGGCAACCAATTTTTTCAGGTGTTACTAGTATTTTATTTACACTTGTTATATATTTAATTATTTTTGTGAATAATCGCGAGCTTGCTATAAGTTCTGAGACAATTATAGTCATGGGTACTATAATTGTCGTTGAGTTTCTCTCCAATCTTTTTTCATATATGACTATGAAGCTAACGAATGATGTAATCTCAAACCTTGAGAGTCAGTTAGAGATAAATAATCAAAGATTGCAGAAGATGCATTCTCTCTTGATGACTGCTCATAAGGGTTTATCAATGGGACAAAACCTGTCGGTTAGTTCTGGTAACTCTGTTAAGTTGATAAATGCAACTCGTAATGAGCTTGATTTGATGAATACTGTAATCGATTCGTTAGGAGAGATTGCCCAGGAATCAATTAAAATTTTATCTGATATTAAGGTTGCAAGTAGTAATGTAAAAGATAATATGACTAAGCAGGGAATAACTGTTTCAGAGTCCACCGCTTCGATTGAGGAGATGACCGCCGCTATTTCATCTATTGCAGCAAGTGCCGAACAGAAGAAGCATTTAGTCGAAGAGGTAAGTGCTGAGGCCTCTAAGAGTGCTGAAGATTTGAGTTCTGCGCTGAGCGCTATTGAGAAAATTTCTGTTTCTTCAGAGGGCCTTTTAAAGGTTGTCGGGGTAATCGAGGATATTGCTGGTCGAACGAATCTTCTTGCCATGAATGCTTCAATCGAGGCGGCACATGCTGGTTCTGCAGGTAAGGGTTTTGCTGTTGTTGCTTCTGAGATAAGGACGCTTGCCGAGGAGGCAAACCAAAATTCTAAGAAGATTCGTCAGATATTGGATGAGAATATAAATAATATTAAGCAAACTTCTGAGGTTAGCAAGACTGCTCTGATAAATTTGGGTGCGGTTACTTCGGATATCCAGCAGGTTAGTACTGTTATCCGAGAAGTTCTTGACGGAGCTAGAGAGTTATCTGCGGCTGCAAAGGTTGTTAATTTGAATTCTCAGGATCTTGTTAATATTAGTAACGATGTAGGAGATTCAATCGATTCTGTTGATACGTTAATTGTGGAGAATTATAAGTATATTGATAGATTGAACAGTTCTTGTACAAAGGCTGATCGTGTTGTAAAAAATATTTTGAGGGATAGTGAGGATCTTCTCTTAGAGATTCAGCAGGTTGATAAATTAGGAAAGAGTAATATTGATAATATTAAAGAACTGGAAAATTCTCTGCAATAAATATTAAAATATTTTATGATAAATTTGATTATTATCTCCATTTTGTCTATTATTAATAGTAGGTCAGAAATGGGGGGCGTTTATGATCAACAAATCTTATATCGTGAGATATTTTATCGGGTTTACTGTATTTTTTTGTATTGTAATAATTTTTATATTATTATCTATTGGTTCTGTTAATAAAGGAGTTTCGCTGGATGAGAAGGCTGCTGTGAATTTCATCGCTTATGATAGTGATGATCTCGTCAGTGGAGATACTTTTTCAATTTACGGACTTGTTCGAGTTGTTGGAAGTGCTACATCTGCTAGGTATGTGTTAACTTCGGCTAATAATTTTGATATTGTTCTTAGTGGAAATGATGATATCCTTTTAGATCTTGCAGAAAGCAAATATAACTGGGTTGTAGTTACAGGCAAAATAGAGAGGATTCCAAGAATTTTGGCAAATGGTCAACGATTTCATGATGAAATAAGAATCTATCCTGAGTCTTTTGTCTGTGTTAAGTGATAAAAAAAAGACCTGAAAGTGAATTGCGCTTTCAGGTCTAGTTTCTACTTTTCAGGGTTATGGGTTCCTTCTCTTGTTTCTCCATCTATTTCAGGTATTTCAAGAATTGTTCCAGGATGTATTAAATCTGGATTGTCAGGATCTGCTAATTTGTCCTTATTTGCTTCGTATATTTTCTCCCACAAAGTTGGATCGCCATATATGAAGTCGTAGCTAGCTATTATCCAGAAACAGTCTCGACGATTTACATTAAGTTGTACAACATAGTATTTTGGTTTTGTGTTGCTAGCTTTCTTCTTAATATCTTTCAATAATTCGATGGCTTCGAGTGAGGCTATTCTTGAGTTATCAAAGTCTTCAGATTCAAACATCTTCCGTGCATCAACAGCTAACTGATTTGCCTTGTTAAATAGTTCAGGTTCATCTTCTGGCAGGTTTATAGCTTGAGCATATCTGATTCGTCTCTCTGCTGTCACTAAGGCAGTATTTGCCCTAAACTTTTTCAGCATAAATTCGATATATTTATCAGATTTTTCTGCATACTCAGCTGCGAGTCTTGAATACTCTATGGTTTTCTCATATTCTGCATCGTCGTATGCCTTTTCTGCAAGCTCTTTATACTCTAGAGATTTTATAAAATACTCGTTTTCAAATAACTCATCTGCGAATATTCCTAATATCGTTGAAAAAATTAGAATCAGCAGTAAAAATAATCTTTTATTCATCTTTTACCTCTTCTTCCTGGGGCCTTGTCTCTTCCTCTTTAGAGTTTTCTTCTTCGCTGATTGATGTTTCTGCATCCTTAATCTTTGAATTAGATCTATCTATAGCAGCTTTCGCTGCATTTAGCGCCTCGAGAGCCTCTTTTTTCTTATCGAGTGTGATTTTGAGAGCAAGTTCAAAGCCCTCTTTTGCTTCTTGAAAAAGTAAAATTGCTTGTTCAAAATTACCTTCAGCCTCTAGTGTTAAAGCCTTGTTGTATGTTTCAATTGCCTTAGTATACTCTTGAGTTGCAACCTTTTCAGCCTTTTCATTATCAGCATTTACCTTAGCAAGTTCAGCATCAGCCTTGACTTGCTCGTATTGGGCAGGCTTGCTGTCCACAACCTCTACAGGTTTTTGCTCTTGTGGTGGCTCTTCGCGTACTGGCTCTTCTGTCTGACAGCTTAAAAAGGTTAAAGCCATCATAGTTAGTATAATAATTTTTTTCATTCAGACCTCCATGTATATTAAAACACAAAAAAGGGTTCTTGTTAATAACAAAAACCCTTAATCTTCTTATTTGAGCGGAATTATGCCCCGTGGCACTGTTTGTACTTTTTCCCGCTACCACATGGACAAGGTTCGTTTCGTCCTACCTTTGGCATAGTTCTTCTTACTTGAACTTTATCTTGTCCTGGTGCTGGTGAACCTTGTCTTAGCGCTCCAAATTGTCCCATAGTCGCATGTTTTTCCTGTGCGCTCATAATATTTGTGCGTAATCTTCTTGGCTCATCATTGACTTGAATTTTAACTCTCATTATTTTTTTAGAGATATCAGTTTTTATAGAATAGAGAAGATTATCAAAAATCTGGAATCCCTCTTTTTTATATTCTAAAAGAGGATCTTTTTGTCCATATGCCCTTAGTCTTACTGCTTCTCGTAATTCTTCAATCATCTCAAGGTGGTCTTGCCATTTTTTGTCGATATTTTTAAGATATTCAATCTTTACAATTTGATTGAAGACTTCTGTTCCAATCAACTTCTCATTTTCTTGAATTTTTTCTTCAAATATCTTTTTTACTTTCTCGATTATATCTGCTTCGTTGTCTATTCTAAGGTTTTCTGCTAGGTCTTCAAGCTTTATAAAGAAGTTATCGTGGAAGTTTGCAAGGAAAAAGTTTAACATTATCTGGTCTTTTTCATTCAACTTAAGTGCATCATCTATTAGGTCTTCTGTGATTTCGATAGCAGTGTTGATTATTCTCTCTTTGAGGTTGTTATCTTTTAAGATATTGTCTCTCTGAGAATAGATAAAATTTCTTTGCTCGTTCAATACATTATCATATTCGAGAAGATGCTTTCTTATCTCAAAGTTTCTATCTTCGACCTTTGTTTGGGCTCTTTCAATAGAATTATTTATCATTTTGTGGTGAATCGGTTCATCGCCTTCAAGACCAAGCCTTTTCATAATGTTTTTAAGTCGTTCTCCACCAAACAACCTCATTAGATCGTCATCTAGGGATAGGAAAAATTTTGATTCTCCCGGGTCTCCTTGTCTTCCTGCACGCCCTCTTAACTGGTTATCGATACGTCTTGAGTCGTGTCTCTCTGATCCTAGAATGTACAAACCACCTAGGCTTTTTACCTCTTCGTAATCTGCTCGCCACTTTTTGTATTCTTCTTCGAGAACATTCTTGTACTCTTCCTCGGTAGCCTTTGTTCCTGCCTTTTTTCTTGCCCTGAACTCAGGATTTCCACCAAGCTTAATATCTGTTCCTCTACCTGCCATGTTTGTTGCAATTGTAACTGAGCTTTTTGCTCCAGCTTCTGCAATTATCATTGCTTCTCTCTGGTGATTCTTTGCATTTAGGACTTCGTGGCGAACTCCTCGTTTGCGTAGCATACTTGAGAGAAGTTCTGATTTTTCAATAGAAACAGTTCCAACTAGTATCGGTTGGCCTTTTTTGTAGACTCTAGTGATTTCATCGCAAATTGCTTTGAATTTAAACTCTTCATTTATAAAGATTGTATCATTGTCATCAATTCTTGCTACTGGTCTGTTAGTCGGTATTACAATTACATCAAGGTCATATATTTTTGTAAACTCTTTTGCCTCTGTATCCGCAGTTCCTGTCATACCACTAATCTTTGTGTACATTCTAAAAAAGTTCTGAAGTGTGATTGTTGCAAGAGTCTTATTTCTTCGTGCAACTTTAATTCCTTCTTTAGCCTCAATTGCCTGGTGCAATCCGTCAGAGTATCTTCTTCCATGCAGTATACGTCCTGTAAACTGATCGACAATTTCTATTTTCCCCTCTTGCACTACATAATCTACATCTTTTGCAAAGAGAAGTCTTGCTGTCAATGCCTTTGTGAAATAGTGGATGTAATCAAAGTTTTCCTCATCGTAGATGGAGCCTTTTATTACTTTTCCTCGAAGTAGGAGTTCTTCAATTTTTGTCATTCCCTGCTCAGAGAAGCTTATGTTCTTATTTTTTTCTGAAATCTTGTAATCACCGACAAGTCCCTCTTCTGGATAGTCTCCTGTCTTTGGATCTTTTTCACATTCCACAAGTGATTGGCAGAGCATATTTGATATTATGAACTTCTCAGTGTCATCGTCTGCTTGTCCAGAGATGATTAGAGGTGTTCTTGCCTCATCTATCAAGATACTGTCGATCTCATCCACGATACAGTAGTTATGTCCTCTCTGGACTTTCTGTTCGATATCTCCAGACATATTATCTCGAAGATAATCAAAGCCAAGTTCATTATTTGTTCCATATGTTATATCTTTGCTGTATGCTATTTTTCTAGCCTCGGTATCCATATCAGGAAGGATTGCTCCAACAGTTAGTCCTAAATACTCAAATACTGGTTCCATCCATTTAGCATCTCTTCCAGCCAGGTAGTCATTTACAGTTACAACATGGACACCTTCGCCAGTAAGTGCGTTTAGGTAGGCAGCAGGAACAGATGATAGGGTCTTTCCTTCTCCAGTCTTCATCTCCATGATATTTCCATTGTGGAGAGCAAGAGCTCCCATTAGCTGCACATCATATGGTCGCTCGCCAAGTATTCGTCGTGCAGCTTCGCGGGCTAGTGCAAAGGCCTGAGGTAGTATCGATTCAAGAGTTTCCCCTTGTTTTATTTTTTCTTTAAATGTTTTTGTTTGAGCTTTAAAGTCTTCCGCACTCAAACCCATTGCCCAAGATTCATTTTCGTTTATTTTGTGTAAAAATGGTAACATCAACTTTATATCTTTATCGTTTTTTGAACCGAAAAGAAATTTGATTACACTATCAGCTATTGACATAAAA
>JAFGXN010000060.1 GCA_016936615.1 Spirochaetales bacterium
AGCCGAATAGCTTCTACCTTCTCTTCGTAACTAAATTTTCTTTGCATTTAACCCCCAAAAAGTGTCCATGATTTGGGGTTCAGTTCACAACCTACGCGTCCATCTAGCGCAGCGGGCGGTTAAAATTTTCTTCCCCCCTTTCAAAACTCCACATGCTTCCCAGTCTTATTATAAATCAACCACTCGCAGATGTTCAGTATGTGATCTCCGAACCTTTCTAAGAACCGGCTGATGAAAAGCAGGGCGATGGATTCGTCGTTCTCGAGCTGGCGGTTTTGCATGATTTGCTTGACCATGGTGATGGTTTTGTTGTGCATCTGGTCGATTTCGATATCTTTTTTGGCGATGGTGTAGGCTTTTTCCTTGTCTTCGTCTAGGTAGGCCTTCATCAGCAGATCGAGATCTTCCCAGCACTTGTCGGCCATCCCCACGAGGTTGTCGCGGATCTCCTTGATGTTTGAATCGCGGTTGATGCTTCGCACTGCCTTTGCAATATGCACGCAGTGGTCGCCCATCCGCTCAAGCTGGGTGACAGTCTTGAGAGCTGAGACAATGCGGCGCAGGTCGCTGGCAACCGGTTGTTCTGTCGCGATTAGCATTATGCACTCATCTTCAATTGCAATCTCAAGTTTGTTTACCTCTTCATCATTCTTGACAATAGTATCAATCGTCGAGTAATCCATTTTTTTCAAGACCTCGACTGAACTCCTCAGTGCCTGATTGACCAGAATCCCCATCTTGTAGATGTCCTGGTTGATCTTCTGCATCTTCTCTTCGTAGTGTATTCGTATCATTTTTTCTCCCTACCTAATTCTTAGCCAAACCGACCTGAGATATATGCCTCGGTCTTTGGATTACTTGGATTAAAAAATATATCGTTGGTATCTCCAACCTCTTCAATTTTTCCATTAAGGAAAAAAGCTGTCTTATCTGAAATTCTTGCTGCCTGCTGCATATTGTGAGTAACAATCACGATTGTGTACTTTTTCTTTAGCTCGTCCATCAAATCCTCTATCTTCGATGTCGAAATTGGATCCAACGCCGATGTAGGTTCATCCATGAGGATGACATCTGGAGAGACAGCTAAGGCTCTTGCGATGCACAATCTCTGCTGTTGCCCCCCGGAAAGCCCCAATGCCGGCTTGTGCAATCTGTCCTTGACCTCTTCCCAGAGTGCAGCCTTCACCAGCGCCTCTTCGACAATCTCGGTGAGCTGCGACTTTTTCCTGATGCCATGAAGCTTAGGCCCGTAGCTGACATTATTGAAAATCGTCATCGGGAACGGATTCGGCTTCTGGAATACCATCCCGATATCCTTGCGCAGAATTATCGGATCTATCTCGGTGTAGACATTTTTCGAGTTGTAGATCACCTTGCCGTCGATTTTCACCCCGTCAATCAAGTCATTCATCCGGTTAATTGTCCGCAGGAAGGTCGACTTACCGCAGCCACTTGGACCAATCAGCGCAGTCGTCTTATTCGCCTCGATTTCAAGATTTATATCGTACAATGCCTGAAAACTTCCATAAAATAGATTTAAATCATGTGCTGAAATTTTTATCATAAATATCTCCTAGTCTATTTGCATCTTATTCATTCTTCGAATCAGTGAGTTTGCTATCAAATTGATAGCCAAAATCATGATGATCAACACTGCAGCACTTGCAAATGCCTTCTCAAATGAGATTGCCTCTGAGAAAAGCAGATAGATATGCTGACTTAGCACGCGCGCTGATGAGCTTGGGCCTGATACTAGCTGGTAACTTGAGCCTAAGGTGTAGAGCAATACCGCTGTCTCGCTGACAACTCGCCCGATTGCAAGGATTACACCAGTGATGATTCCAGTTGAGGCTGCGGGGACGACGACCTTGAAGATTGTTGCGAGTTTTGTCGAGCCTAGCGCATATGAACCCTCTTTGTAGCTCTCAGGAACCGACTTCAATGCCTCTTCCATTGTCCTGATGATTGTCGGCAGGATCATAATCGTGATTGACAATATCGCAGATGCAAAGCCGATGCCTAATCCTAAAGTTTTTACGAAAAAAACATGACCGAACAATCCAAGTATTATCGATGGTACTCCGGCAAGGGTCTCAACCCCTAAGCGGATTAACTTCACATACCAGCGCTCTTTTGCATATTGAGTCAAATAGATTGCCGCTCCCATTCCGATTGGACAGGATATTAATATCGTAAAGAATACAAGTAAAAGCGTGTTCACGATGATATGAGAGATTCCTCCCCACTGCCCCGACCTTGCTGGTGGTGTGAATAAGAATGCAGGTGTAAGTAAAAATTTTGATACTGGTCGCTGGATCTCGATTGGTGCTAGATTGCTACTCTCTACTTCACGATAATCTGCCAATCGAAGCCCCTGGGCTGACAAATTATCTAGCCCCCGGAGAATCTCTGAATGAGCAATCGATGATGGGGATTTATCCTTCGAAGTTGCGACTAGCTGCCTGTAATAGACTTCGAGAATCTTCACCTTTCTGTTCTTCTCTGCTGCGGCAAGCGATGAAGCAGAGACAAAGCCGATTCCGCCATTGTCTTTTGCGACCGAGTTAATCACCGCATCGTCAGATTTCTCAAAATTAACACTTGCCCCGTAAGCCTCGCCGCCGCAGAGCAGACTAGAAGCCTTAACTGCAAGCTGATTATCCTGTGGAAAAAGTGCATAGACACTAGCATTCAAATTCTGCTCCGTTATAAAGCCCCACTTTGGATTCCTTGCACTTGTGAAGAACTCCTTCAACTGCGCAACGTCTAGCCCATCGACCTTAACGTGTTTATTCACGATAAATACAAGAGCCTCACCCGGGGCAGACTCGCCGCCGCCTTCTGAAAGATTATCCAGTGGGAGGATTGTATTTTTTTCTATAAAAAAATTAGACGATACATTCTTCTTACTGTAACTTCCCTTGTAGAGGATATATCCGATTATCCAGAATAAAACAAGGATTGAGACTGCGGTAAAGGCAATCAAGATACCTTTAGCAATCTTATCTTTGAGTTTAAGTCCAAGATTTCTATCATATTTCAAATTTAATTTCATTTTTCACCTCGAATTGAACGGTTTATGAGGAAATTTGAGGCTAAATTCAGGACAAGAATAAAGACAAACAGGACAATTCCAGTGGTGAACAAACTTGTGTAGTGGTCGCCTGATGCGTATTTCATATCTGTAGCGATATTCATTGTTAGCGTTCTTGTCAAATCAAGTATTCCGCCTGGGCGTGATACTGAATTTCCGGCAACCATGAGGACTGCCATTGTCTCACCGACTGCCCGCCCCATTCCAAGGACTGCACCGGCAGCAATTCCAGTCTTTGCAGCTGGCAGAACAACTCGCGAAATAGTGTACCAATCTGTAGCGCCGAGTGCGACAGAAGCCTCACGCAGATTGCGTTTTACCGACAACAAAGAGACCTCAGTAATATTGATAATTGTTGGCAGAATCATTAGCGCTAGAATTATTGCTGCGGTAAAGATTCCAAGCCCGGTTGTACTTGAAGAAAATCTCCTGATTATCGGGGCAATTGCAATATAACCAAAAAGCCCATAGATTACCGACGGGATTCCGGCAAAAAGCTGAACAACAGCCCTGCAGAAACTTGCAAGCCTTTTTCCTGATATCTCAGCTAAAAAGATCCCAACCCCTATACCAATTGGCATAGCGAATAACAGAGATAAAAACGTAACAGCAATCGAACCAATAATAAAGTTCGCAATGCCATATGATGGAGGATTACCCGTAGGCGACCAATCTCCCCCGAAAAGAAAATCAAAAAAGCCTACCTTCTGAAAGAGTGGTAAACCTTCCTTAAATATGAAAACCGAGATAAAAATAACACTTAAAATTGACACTAAAGCGCAGAGCAATAGTGTCAACTCAGTAGTTTTTTCAAAAATCCTGACTGATTTCTTCATTATTATACCTTATTTTTTTAGAGGAATAAATCCTTCTTCACGTGCAATTGTCTGACCAATATCTGAAAGCAGGAAGTCAAGGAAGATCTTCTCAAAAGAACCCTCTTTAATCTCCTTGTAGACAATGTTAAGATTTCTTGAGATTGAGTATTTGCCATTAACAACATTCTCCTCAAGTGGCTCAACTCCACCAATCTTTACGGCTTTGACCCGCTGATCTTTCTCAATATAGCCAAAACCACAGTAACCAATCGAATTAGGTGTTGTTGCAACCTTAGAGACCATATCACCGTTAGAAGTTACAATCGGACAGTCATTCCTAAACTTTTTCCCGACATACTTAACTGTAATACCAAAACAATCTCTAGTTCCTGATGCCTCATCCCTGTTGTAGACAACAATCTCTGCATCAACCCCGCCTAACTCTTTCCAATTCTTTATCTCACCTGCATAAATCTTTCCAACATCTGACATTGTCAAATCATCAATTCCAACACTAGCCTTGTTCACGATAACTGCAACTCCATCAAGTGCAATCGGCGTAACCTTCAAACCGCTAGACTCTTCAGAAACCGCAAGCTCTCTAGACATTCCCCCTAGAGAATAAATTCCTGAAGCAACCCCGGTGAAGCCAGTAGTAGATCCTGTGCTGTCGTAAGAAATATTTATATCTTTAAACTTCTCTTTAAGCTCTTCAGCTGCAGCATTCATAATTGGCTCTACAGTTGTAGATCCGCCAAAATTATAGTTACCTGAAATTACATCGCTCTTTTTCTCACTCTTATTACAAGATGCGACAGCTAACACAACCAATCCAATTGTTAAAATCTTTTTCATTTTTTTTTCTCCTTAAAAAATCTGATTTTATATTCGTTAATAATTTATAGCTAATAATTAGCCAATTGTTAGAAAATTGTTAAAACTAAAATTTTAATTTTATTTCTGTTGAAACTTCGCTGACCCATGCCTTATCAAGCGACATTACATCAGAGACCCCCTTGTAGCAGATTCCAAAATCAATATTTTTCTTTGAAATCTTCAATCCAGTCGAGAAGCCTGGCAGAATCTGGGAGTTGCTACCGCCTAGATCTTCACTGCTATCAAACCAGTTGTAGAATCCGAGGAATGCAGTTAGCATATCGTACTTTACCTGTAATCCTGCAAATGTCTCGCTGTCCCATCTGGTTCTCGGATTTGAGGTAAAAATTTTATCGTTTCGCCATCTATAGAACTCTGACAGATCAAGAGCAAGTTTGACCTTATCTTTTTTATAAAAAACATAATTTAACTTGTACTCACCCTCAAAGTCGTAACCTGAAAATGTATAATCTTTTGCGTGGAAGCCGAACATCTGCCGTAACGACCAACTTAAACCGAAGTCATGCTTGCCTTCAAGAATGAAAGTCGGTGCATATCTGAAATCAAGTGAAGGACTAGAGCTACTATCTTTGAACTCAGATTCAAGACGAAACTCGTTATCAAATGAGAATTTTACTCCTGAAAAAGAATAATTTATCCCAATCCCGAGATAAGTCCTGCTTCGGATTTGGAAGTCCAACTCCCAGCTTGCCGCTTCCTCAAGATTCCCCCGGAGGTCAAGCCGCTGTGCTGCCCATAACTTTAAGCCAAAATCATCCAACCCGAAATTAAGCTTCGCGCCCAACTGCAATCTATTATACAAATCATTACCATTCCAACCGAAATTCCCCTGTCCAAGCCCCAAGGAACTAGCCTGAAAATCCACCCTTTCACGCAATTCAAAATCCACTGATTTTAATTCCATCTTTTTTTTCTCTTTCTCTTCCAGCTTTTGCTCTGCTTGAGAATTTGCTTCCGAAGAATCCTGACTCGAAGAGTCAGAATCTGCCGATGGCTGTTCATTAGCAGAATCCCCCTGAGAATCAGCCTGCTGAGCAGCAACTCCCATCATACTGAACAAGAGTAACCCAAGAACAAGTAACATTTTTTTCATAAAATAATCTCCTAAAAATTAAGATGATTATTTCTACACAATAATTGTTAGGCTAGAATAAATATAATTAGAAGATAGTTAGTATGCTATTTTTATTCAAAGAAAACTTGCCTCATCCTAAACCATATGATAACATTATTTAACAATAAATAACTCAAGATATCAAAGAGGAATATATGAAAAAAATTACACTGATCCTTTCGTTTTTACTAATAACTGTTGCAGCCTATTGCGATAAAAAAGACCCAATTGACTATGTTAATCCAAATATTGGAACAGCACATAGTAGATGGTTCTTCTACACTCCAGCTTCACTTCCTTTTGGAATGGCCAAGCTGGCACCCACGACAGATGGTCATTATGCAAATAAAAATGGGTGGGAAGCTTCAGGTTATGATCCACGCCATATTTCCATAGAAGGCTTTGCAAACGTACATGAGTTCCAATTAGGTGGAGTAAAAATCATGCCAACATCAGGCACTATAATTTCCTACCCTGGAAAAGAAGGTAGTTGCATTGGCTACAGATCGGAATTTGACAAAAAGGAAGAATTTGCATCTCCGGGATACTATAAAGTCAGATTAAAGAGATACAACATAACAGCAGAACTCACAGCAACTAAAAGAGTCGGATTTCACCGTTATACCTTTCCTGCGTCAAAGAATTCAAATATAATTTTTGATATTGGAAGGAAACTTGGAGAAAGCGGAAATGTAATTGATTCATATGTTGAGTTTGATGGAAAAGAGACTATTCAAGGATATGTCACATACGATTCTGTCTATGTCAGAATGTACAAACCTGAAGAAGGCGATCCAATTACTATTTTTTTCTATATAAAACTTGATAAAGAACCTACATCATACGGCTCATTCAAAAATCTTATTAAAGGAAAAGGAAAAAAAGTAGCAAGAGGCAAGCAGGCTGGACTTTTTTTAACATTCAATACTCAAGAATCAGAACAAATCAATCTAAAAGTTGGAATTTCATATACTTCAATAGAAAATGCACAACTTAATTACAAAGAGGAAGCTGAAAACAGAACTTTTGACGAGGTTCATGCAGAGGCTGTTAAGACGTGGAATGATGAACTTAGTAAAATTAAAGTGGAAGGAAGCATCGAATCCGATAAAATTAAATTCTATACAGGACTATATCATGTTCTTCTTGGCAGAGGACTTGCCAGTGATATAAATGGAAGCTACCCGAAGCAGAATGGCGAGTTCGGACAAATTCCTCTAGCAGAAAATGGTAAACCACGCTTCAACTTCTATAATTCAGATGCAATCTGGGGTGGTTTCTGGAATATAACCCAGTTATGGGCATTAGTTTGGCCAGAATATTATAGAGATTATGTACTTACTCATCTGCAAGTATACAAAGATACGGGCTGGCTTTCTGATGGAATAGTAAATAGTCGCTATGTCTCAGGAGTCGGAACAAACTTTGTGGGACTTGTTGCCGGGGCAGCATATCAACTAGGAATACTAAAAGACGAAAATGATATAAAGATTGCATATGAAGCAACAATAAAAGACAATCTGGAGTTCAGAGATAGACCTCGAGGAGCTGGAAAAGAAGACCTCAAGCCATTTATTGAAAAAGGATATATTCCCTACTCAGAAAAGATTTATGATAGGAAAGAGGTTGCTCATTTTTCCTGCTCACGTGCTCTTGAATACTCCTTCTCATCATATGCAGCAGCACAATTTGCTAAGGCTCTTGGAAAAGAGGCTGATTATAAAATTCTGGCAAGACTGGCTGATAATTGGAAAAATATTTACAATGAAGAGAATAACTTTATTCAGGCACGAGATATAAATGGGAATTTTATAAAAAATTTTAATCCATACGAAGCATGGAGAGGTTATCAGGAAGGTAATGCATGGCAATATACATTCTATGTTCCACATGATCCTACTACCCTTGTTGAGAAAATGGGTAAAAACGAGTTTAACAATAGACTGAATAAGATCTTTGAAGAATCATCAAAGAAACTATTTGGCGGTGGCTCAAATGTAAATGCCTTTGCTGGTATTGAAACTGTATACAATCATGGAAATCAGCCTTGCCTGGCAATGCCTTATCTGTTCAATTACTCTGGAAAACCATGGCTTACGCAGAAATGGGTTAGGGAAATTATGAATGTCTTTTATGGCACTGACGAGATACATGGCTACGGGTTTGGGCAAGATGAGGACCAAGGACAACTTGGAGGATGGTTCTGCCTCTCAGCATTAGGACTATTTGACATAAAAGGGTTGTCTGAAACAGATCCATCATTCCAATTTGGTTCACCACTATTTGATAAAGTCGAAATTAAATTACCAAATGGGAAATTTCTTCAGATAATAGCCCATAACAATAGCAAACTCAACTACTACCATAAGA
Source organism: Spirochaetales bacterium (assembly GCA_016936615.1). Classification (GTDB taxonomy): domain Bacteria; phylum Spirochaetota; class Spirochaetia; order JAFGXN01; family JAFGXN01; genus JAFGXN01. The sequence continues at coordinate 8,294 of JAFGXN010000060.1, forward strand.
TTGTTCTTTTTAATAGAAAAAAAGCAGAAAGATCTCTGAGCTACAAGGAAATTATGCAAGGGGGAATTCTTGAATTTTTCATGGAGGGAAATGCAAACTAAGTTAACAAATAATATCTTTTTAAATTTACTTTTTTAAGAAATAATTAAGAAAATATAGATTTCTTTTAAGCAATTAATACAACAATTTTAATTTTTCATTCAAAAAAGTGTATTATCATAGATTATCAGAATGAGGAGTTTGTATGAAAAGAGTTTTTGATCCACAGGTTCTTAGTGAGATTGCAGCAAGTGTTGTAGATTTACCTAAGGAGCAAAAGTTCGATGAGCTTGTAAAGCGACTTGAGCAGAGATATCCAGGAGTCCTGTATACAAAGAAGCGACGATGGGTATTTAACACAGCAAATGGGGCTATGGGTGCGATGTTCCTACTTTATGGTTCTTTCAAAGAGTATCTACTTGTCTTTGGCTCTCCAATTGGCACTGAAGGACACTCCGGAACCTATTGGGCTGAAGTACATGATATTATGTTTGATGGTGAGATGAGGACCTATTTCCCAGGTGACATAGATTGCACAATTTACAAACCTGGTGACCACGCTATCTTACCTAAGCGAAAGAACAAGGGCTATGTGATTAAAGATAACGGATGGATGCTAGAGTACTCAAGAGGTGCGATTCCGACAATGATTCCATGTGGTGTTGCAGATAATCTTTTTAGCAATCTTGATATGAAGAGTCTATTTGCTACTGTATACCAGTATGGACACTTAATTATCAGAGGTTACTTGATACGAATTTTCAAATACAGAAAGATTAAGCGAGGGCTTGAGGCAGCTGCTAAGTTAGATATACATGGAAACTATGGAAACAAGCCACAGTACAAGGGGAAGGATTTACTTAAAGCAATTCTTGAGAAAGATTCAACAAAAGATAAAGTTGCTGAAAATGTTTAAGAGTAGTAACTAAAGGGGGGCTTGCCCCCTTAAATTATTCAAACAATCTGCCTACTGCTAACAGAACCCTGTCTGGCTCAAATGGTTTGACAATAAAGTCTTTAGCACCCTTGCTTAGTGCCTCAAAGACTTGTTGTTTCTGACCGACAGCACTGACCATGATGATCTTTGCATCTGGAAATTCATTCAACAAATTTTCTAAGGCTTCCATCCCATTCATTTCAGCCATTGTAATATCCATCGTAACAAAATCTGGCTGAAACTTCTTGTAATTTGTTACAGCTTGAGCACCATTCTCAGCCTCTGCAACAATATTATACCTCGTAGATAGTATCTCTTTTAGACGCATCCTCATAACCAATGCATCATCAACAATCATTCCTTTTTTCATAAGCTACTCCTCTGTCAAAGCTACATTTACTTCAAAAGCCCCAATTTCAGACAAGAAAGTCAAGCAAATTGTCTGAATTGATAAGAAATCAATAGATAATTCTGCACCGATAAAGACAGCAGGAGGAGTGATATCAATCTTATATTTCTCACCAGCAAGAATAATACTTGCCTGGCCAGTGATAATGTTTGCTAATTCAGATACCGCGCTACTCATTAGTTTTTTCAACTCAGCAGGTAGCTTCCCAGGAAGCATAGCCTTAGTCACAGCATATGCGACGTTTTCATCCATAGAGTAGACGACCTGTCCCTTTACATGACCTGTCACACCAATAATAATTGATACAGATTTTGTAGGAACTGGTGACTCTTTTACCTTCAATTCATCCCTTTTCAAGTTAATATTTAACTCTTTTGCAAAGGTTGAAACAGCAGCTGTAATAAATGGATTTGCATGTTCAGCTCTCATAACTTCTCCTTCTAATAAATTTTCAAAGGTATCACAATCTCAAATACTGTGCCCTTTCCTAATCTTGATCGAACTTCAATTGTTCCACCAAGCTTTGTAACCTCATGCTTTACAGCAGCAAGACCAAGCCCTCGTCCTGAGACCTTACTAGCCTCACTTCTGCTAGAAAAACCACTCTCAAATAACAGATCCATTATCTCAGATTGAGAATACTTTTTATCAGGCTTAATCAACCCCTTCTCAAGTGCGACATGCTCAATCTCCTTTAGATTTATTCCTCTACCATCATCCTTGAACTCAAGAGTAAAGTGGTTCTTATCAGCAGAAATAATTAACTCTATCTTTCCTACTGGATACTTCTGAACAGCTTCACGCTCAAAGCTAAACTCTATTCCATGATCTACCATGTTGTTGACTAAGTGAATACACACTTCAGCTAAAGGCTCATATCTATCAGGAACTACTCGAATATCGCCACCAATAATCTGCATAGGTGCAACCTTCTTGCCTAATTTATCAGCAGTAGCTGCAACAATAAATGAGAGACGTGAAAAGATATCCTTGAAAGGCACCTTTCTGTAGTGTTCTAAGTAGTGAATCAACTTAGTCTCGTTCTTAAGCTTTGCCCTAACATAATTAACAATCTTGTAGTAGGATTCTCGAGGTACAATAATTCCACTAACCTCTTCAAGCCAACTTTCTCCCATAGTATCTGTGATAATCTTTAACTCTTTGAAGTATGCTTTTTTCATATTCAAAAGCACACTGTGATATGAGACCTCAGATTGTAGGATCTTACTATCGGAAATAGTCAATTCAGACTCATGCGCGTTGTCCTGAGTATCATTAAATCCGAAGAAACCTGCATTTCCCTTAAATGTATGTATCTCCTGCAGAATTTCATCAAATTCAAGATCATCAGGCTCTTTTTTTGTAAAAATTTCAAGCCGACCAAATAGATTCTCAGCTTCGTTAAGAAACTCTGCAAAATAGTGTTTGTGGTTCAAGACCTTCATTACTCTCTGGTGATTCTCTTTATCGATTTTTGCCTTCTCTTCGATATTCCTCTCTAAGGTTACATCTGTCAAAACACACAGAATCTTCGATTCTGAAATTTCTTTATACTCAACAGAGACAATCTTCTCGTTTATTATTGCTTCATCTTCTGTTAAATCAAAGATTATTGATGATTTTGACTTTTTACTAAAAAATAGGTCAAATCCCTGCTTAAAATCAGAGGTTATATCACTATTCCCTGAAAAAAGAAGATCACTTACATCTAATCCTTTAATCTCTTTACCAAATATATCAAGACATCCGCGAGAATAATCAGGATCTACTAGAAATTCACTACCAAATGTAAAAAATCCCTGACCTGTATTATCCAAAATACTCTTTAACGATGCAGTTCTATCAGCAATAACCAACTCAAGCTCTTGGTTATGACTATCAATTGTCTCTTTTGCCTGCATAAGCTTTCCATACGCAAGCCATGATCTAACAGATAAGAAGATAAATAGCAAGAACAATATAGAGAGTCCAGCTGATAAAGCAATAATTGCAGGTGTAGCATTATGAAAATCACGATTCCTTCCAAATCCAACTAGAATCCACTCTGTATTCTCAACTCCAATACTTATAAAGTATAGATTGCCTTTGATTCTATTATTAAAATAGGATTCTCGACTCAAGACCTCAAGCCGGTTTGCCTCTAACTCCTTATACTCTTCAAAAAAATTTAGCCTAGCAATATTTGATTCATTCTCGTGAATTATATAGAGACCAGAGGAATTTATCAGGTAGAGTTGCGAATTGTTTGTCAAACGTGCATTGTTGACAATATCAGACAAGGTATCAGCAAAGATATCAGCAGAGATAACTCCAATAACCTTTCCATCCTTGTAGACTGGCTTCGCTATTGAAAGAACAAACTTTCCACCGGAATCTTTTTCAAAATCTTCATCAATGAAATCGCGATATGGCGATGTAATAATTAACCCATCCTTATATATTGCATCCTTGTACCAGTCGCGAGTAACCCAACCATACTCATCTGGAGGTTGCCACCCCAGACCATCAATAAAAAATCCACCATCACTTCGAGGCTCAACTGTTCCAAAATAGATATCAGATAGCTCAGGATTGACCTCAAGAAGTTGAGCAAAATACTCTTCAAGCAGATCAGGGCTATCATAAAATGTGACAATAGCTTTTTCTCCATCATTTATAATAGTACGCTTTGTCTCGACCCACGAGCTTACCTGGGCAGAGGTTCGACTAAGACTAGTATCAGCTATTGCAGCCACAAAGTTGTTAATTCTACGAATATAAAAGAAGATAACCAGGATACATCCAGCTAATACAAACAAGACTAAGAATACAGTTAGAAATAGACGAAGCATTTTTCGACCAAAATTAGATTTTTCCTTTTCCATAAACTAAATAATAATGATTAATAGACCAAAAACCAAATTTTTCTCAAAATTATACAAGAAATTAATCTAATCTTAAACTTTACTATTGACCCATAGGTCAAAAGGTATTATATTTATATTGACCATTGAGTCAAAAGGGAATAGCATGCAATTCCATTGACCCATAGGTCAGTACTGGAGGATATATGATACGTATAGAGGATATGAAAAAATACTATGGAAAGAACCGTGGTGTTGAGAATCTAAGCCTTGAGATTAAACAAGGTGAAATCTTTGGATTTATCGGTCCTAATGGTGCTGGAAAATCAACAACTATTCGAGCCTTACTTGGATTTATTAAGCTAACAAGTGGCAAGGCTTTTCTCTTTGATAAAGAGGCTACTGATAAGAATCTTGCAAAGACTAAGGAGAGGATTGGCTATCTACCCTCTGAGGTAGATTATTATGAGAATTTAAAGGTAGGAGAACTACTTAAATATTCTGCTTCATTCTACAAGAGAGATTGTCAGTCTAGGATAGATGAGCTAGCTAAATACTTTGACCTGAACTTGAAGCGCAACATCAAGGAGTTATCATACGGGAATAAGAAAAAGGTTGCAATTATCCAGGCATTTATGCATTCGCCTGAACTGTTGATTCTTGATGAACCGACTGGTGGGTTAGATCCGCTGATGCAGAACAAGTTCTTTGAGCTAGTGGTAGAAGAGAAGAAGCGTGGGGCAACTGTGTTTTTTTCCTCACACATTCTGAGCGAGGTTCAGAGATTGTGCGACCGTGTGGGAATTATCAAGAATGGAGAGCTAATCAAGCTTACAACCATAGATGAGCTTGTCAAAACTCAATACAAGAAGGTCACAGTGAGGCTTGAGGATGGACAAAAATGGGAGATTGCTGATACTAGATTAAGCAATCTGAATATTAACGACTCATATGTTAGTTTTGTCTACAAAGGGGAGATGGAATTTTTACTTAAGATTTTGGGTAAATATGAAATATCTGACTTCAATGTTTCTGAACCAGATCTAGAGGAGATCTTTATGGACTACTACAAGGAGGAAAAATAATATGAATATATTTTTATTTGAGATGAAGAGTAGTGTAAAGTCACTTGCGGTGTGGATTGTCAGCATTGTTGGTTTCTATATTTTTGCAATGTCGATGTTCCCATCATTTGCTGGGAATACTGAAGGGCTTGAAACTATGCTTGCAAGCTTCCCACAGGAGATGTTAAAAGCACTTAACCTAGATATTATTGACTTCTCGAAGCCTATGGATTACATGACTTATATCTTTCAATACATTATTATTGCACTTGGAGCATTAAGTATACTTACAGGTAGCGGAATTATTGCAAAGGAAGAGGATGAGAAGACTATTGAGTTTTTGTACGCTAAGCCGGTCAGTCGAACTAAAATTTTTATTGCAAAGGCTCTTGCTGGACTTTTTCAGATTATGATTATTGCGGTTGTTTTCTATCTTTCCACAGTCATAATTATGGCAATCGTAGCAGATGGGGTCTCACAGATTGAAATTTTAAGGATCTCTACAGGGTTACTATTCTTTATGATTCTATTCTTTGCTGTCGGGCTGTTGATTGGGCAATTTATAACTAAGGGGAGCAAAAGACTACCGATTGTGCTTGGTATACTTTTTCTAATGTTTCTGATCAGCGTGATGTCTGATATGAATGAAAAGTTTGAGATATTAAAATTTTTCACACCGTTCCAATACTTTAATGGGCTTGCATTGATTAAAAACGGACTTAAACTCAGCTATAGCCTAATATCTGCGATGGTAATTATTTTATCCACTTCACTTGCGTGGATTATATACAAACGCAAGGATTTATAATAGAATAAATCTGCGAAAAAGAGGTAGAGATGAGAGAGGGATTAGAGAATTTTTTCAAAATAAAAGAAGAGAAGCAAAGTAAAATAATAAATTCAGCACTCGAAGAGTTTAGCAAAAAAGGCTTTGCTCAAGGCAATACAAATGAGATCTGCAAGAATGCTGGAATTTCTAAGGGTTTGCTTTTTCATTACTTTGGAAATAAGAAGAACCTCTACCTCTACCTCGTAGATATCACAACGAAAGAGATGTATAAACGCATGATGGAGTATATGCCTAAAAGTCAGCTTGATATGTTTGATTTGATTGTCGAGATCTCTATGATAAAACTAAGAATTGGACTTGAAATGGCAGAAGGTTATAAGCTAATATACGAAGCATATATAAATACCCCCAAAGAGATTGAATCTGAAATTGACATGCATATGAAAGAGGCATTTGCAGCGCAGCGAGAAACCTTTGACAAACTTGTCGATGATTCCAAATTTAAACCAGAAATAAGTAAAAAACGGGCAATCGATATTATTTTTTCTTGCTCAAAAGGAATGTATGATCAGTATATCGAATATTACAAGACAATTACTCCTGAAGAGGCTCTTGCAAATATAGAAGAAGTTAAAGAAGATATGCTTGAGACTTTCGGGATACTGAAAAAGGCATTCTACAAAGAAGAGTTTCTATAGAATCGCTTACCTTCTGCGAAGGAATATCAGCAATTATTCCTCCAGAAAAATTATCACCAACGGGAGATTTTGAAATATCATTCATTAGAATCTCCTCCGTCGTGCAAGTAAAAAGGAATACTGAGAGTATTACTGTAAAGATAATACTTTTTTTCATAGACAACTCCAATGATATTTTACCTTGTTGTTCTACTTTTTTCAAGGCAAAAAAAAGAGGCTTTCGCCTCTTTTTTAAACTACTCTGTTTGAGCGAAGTAGTAATCAAGCATCTCAAGCATTGCTTCTTTATTGTTCGAAGTGATTGCAAATGGGCTTTTTGTTGGACCAACAAAAACAAGATCCACTTTTTCAGCTTTCATCATCTCTCGTAAAGTTGTTGCATCTTCAACTGTGATTGGAAAAGTAAAAACAGATCTAGCATATTCTCTATAAAAAATTCTGACAAAATCATTATTAGCTTTTAGGCCATCGACAGCAAAGCTAATTTCTGCACCAGTTTCCTTATTAACAACCTTAATCTCGTTGATAATAATGTGGATAACACTTACATACTGTGGCATAAGAATTAAATTCCAGTTACCAGTAGCCATACTCTCGTTCATCTTCATCTTAAGAATAGATCTCTCTCCAACAAAGTTGAACAAAGAGTGTGTATAGAAGTTTGCATCAGCTTCAGCATCATACTTCACATAGATTGAACTTCCTCTATCCAACTTCTTGCCATACAAACATGACGACATCATTGCAACTACAAGAAGTAGCGCCATTACTCTAAATTTTTTCATTTTTTCTCCTTAATAAAAAAATATATAAATTAAAACAAATTTATACTCTCTACAATTGCGTCAAACTCAGTCTTGACGTTAATTTCTGAATTCTCATAAGATTCTTTAGTTGTCCAGAAAGCCATTCCTATCACATATTTGCGTCTATTCGCAATAAGAATTCGTTTTGTATAATACTCTACACCCTCAGAAACATAAAAATAAGTATATTCCCTTGCATCACGCTTATTAACAGTGATATCTTCCTTCGTGTAAATTATTCCATCTTTCTTAAGTTCACTCTCAAATTCTCCTGAAACATAATCAAGAGTGTAACCTTTGAAGCAAATAGCTTTAAAAGAGGCTTCATTCTCTGATTTGATTCTATATGCATAGGCATCAAGCTCTGGATCATACAATTCAATTTTGGTGTAAAGCTCCCAGTTGTCAGGGAATTTGACTGAATATCCGGCAAGTGCATTTGTATGCATCTGACTCATCTTTATTCCAAGAATAATGCCCTGTGCTGTCAAATCAACAAGACTGCAAAGAAGGTCACAGCCTGATAAAAATACACATGAAGAAAACATGCATATAGATAAAATTTTTTTAATAAAGCTCATTAATTTTCCTTAAATTCTAATTTTTCTAATACTATCACTTTATTATTATTCATGCAAGATATTTTATTGCAATAATGAGTTTAATAATAATAATTTTTCAAAAATTCTTTATACAAATTTGTTTTACCCATGTATTTAGTACTTACTACCAAATAAATCCTAAAAAAGTTCCAAACTAGATAAAATTATCATTAATACTATATATTATCGTGACAGAGACAATACTAGATAAGATGCATGATCAACTAAAGCTGACTTAGAGCTCCAGAAGCTAAATTTTAAACCTTCTACTCAATTTATAACCAAAAGGTTATCAAACTTTAAGGAAAGCGATATTTTTTTTATTTGCCAAATTCCCATCTTCAAGGTATCATAATTTGGGGGCATTTATGAAAAAAAAATCAATACTCGTTATATTTATTACTTTACTTTTTGCTAATTCGTGTATTTTTTTAAGTGATAATGGGGAAAAAATTGGTAGCTCAGATAGCTTTGTTATTTCTATTACTACAAAGCCACAGGTTCAGACAATAATTCCTGATAATTTGTTAGATCTACGAAGAGAGAGTTACGGAGATTTCTTAAATGGGAAAAATTTAGGAGATATAGAGGAAATTTTATCAAATAATAGTGGAATCTCTATTTTTCTAAGAGAAAACAACTCGTGGGGCGCTTCAATCAAGTATGGGACTAACAAATTACTCTATAGACCAACATTAGTTAGACAGAACTTATTCGATGGGAAATCGCATACTATCGATATTGCCTTTGATAGGCAGAAAAATATAATAAAATTTTTCTACGACAAGGAGAATACTGCGGTATTTTTCATGCCGTTATCACCTACTGGCTCAATTTCACCTAAGGCAATAAAAATTCTAAATCCACAGCTGATTGAATCTTTTTCAATAACTAAGACTAACGACATAAACTCGACTATCAATCCTAAAATCAATAGACTAGAACCTGATGATAACTTGAAGATCCTCTCTTTTAATATTTGGCACGGTGGTGTAAGTGATTCAAAAATCTCAGAATTCGAAGATAAAGGAGATTATGCAGGCTCTGGACTAAAACCTTTAGATCCTGGAACTGCTGTGGCAAGAGTTATTGACTTGATACGAATTTCCGATGCTGACATTGTCGGGCTTCAGGAGACATATGGAAGTGGCGAGGCAATTGCTGATGCGCTTGGATTCACTTATTGTGAGAAGATCTACCCTTCAGGTAATAATATATCGATTGTCTCTCGATTCGAGATCGAAGAGATCCTTGAGACTGATCCGCAATTTAACCTTCTGGCTACTAAGATTCGATTAAATGAAGAAAAAAGTATAGTTTTTTTCAGTATTTGGATCCATTGGCTTCCAGACATCACTACTCCAGGAATTTTAGAAGGTAAATCAGAAGAACAGATTATAGAAGAAGAAAAACCTAGACTTATCCATATAAATCAGATTCTTGATGCTGCAAGGAAATACTATCCCTCAACTGATACAACACCGATGTTAATTGTTGGGGATTTTAATAGCCCATCACATCTTGATTGTAAAATCAAATGGCCTGTCTCTAGACTGATGCAAGAAAACGGTTTTACTGACTCATATCGCGAGGTAAACCCTGATGTGAAGAAATTTCCTGGGATTACATGGTCTCCTAGAGGAGATAAATCTCGCTCAGACCAACAACGAATAGATTTTATCTACTACAAGGGATATGGTATCAAGGCTGTAAAATCAAAGGTTATTGAACGATATGAAGGCAATATTTTTCCTGAATATTTTCAATATCCTTCAGATCACGCAGCTGTGCTAAGTGAATTTACTATAAATTAGGAGTTAATTATGTTATTACTAAAAAATGGAACTATCATCGATGGAACTGGCGAGACACGATATAAGGCAGATCTTCTCATAGAAGATGATAAAATAAAAGAAATTTCAAGAGAGCCTTTGAACCTTGATTGCAAAACTGTTGATTGTTCAAACCTTATAATCTCGCCGGGATTTATCGATATGCACTCACACAATGATTGGTTTGTCTGTTCAAAGGATGAGGACTACTATATAAACCCTTTTATAAGACAAGGAATAACCTCTTTTGTAACTGGTAATTGTGGCTTCGGTGTGGCTGGGCTGAAAGAGAAGAGTGAGCATATAGATCTGCTAGAGAGCAACCTCTTCAAAGAGGGTGTCACAGATGGAATAAAATGGCGTAGCTACAAGGAATATTTCAATTTTTTACAAAAAAAAGGGATAAAAACAAATATTGCGACTCTCGCTGGAAGTGGAACAACAAGAGCTTCAATTTCTGGATATGATGCAAAGCCTCTGGATGGTGAGGTTCTTGAAGAATACTTAAATCTGCTTGAACAGGCTTTAATTGATGGCGCAAAGGGGGTCTCATTTGGGATGGGTTATGCTCCTGATATATTTTCAAATTATAATGAACAGGTTGAAGTCGCGAAGTTAGTGAAGCGATATGACGGATTTGTTTCTGTACATATGAAGGCTTTTTCTAAGGTTTCAGCCGCCTACCCGCTTATACCTTTTGGTCAAGCTCACAATATAAAGGCTCTTAAAGAGTTTATTCGTCTTGCTAGAGATACTGGGGTGAGATTGCAACTCTCCCACCTTATATTTGTTGGCGAAAAATCTTGGAAAACAATTACTCCTTATATGGATATCATTGATAGAGCAATTAGAGAAGGTCTTGATATTGAATTTGATACCTACTTCCACCACTGCGGGGCTACTGTAATAACTGGAATTCTTCCTGACTGGTTCATGGAAGAGGTTCCACAAGCATATAGCAACAAGAAACTTCTTAAAAAAATAAAGACGCTGATGAGTATCTCATTTAAACTGCTAGGATTTAGTTACAAGGATATGAAGTTAGCTTCAGCAAACATACCTGAATTAGAAAAATTCAATGGGCTCTATCTCTCAGAGATTGCTCAGCAAAGAGGTCTTAGTAATTTTGACAATTACATAGATATTGCATCTCGAAGCAATAGTAGTGCAAGGCTTTTGATTGACAAATATAGCAATCCTTCAATCATCTCTACACTGATGAGACATCCGAAGGCTCATTTTATGACTGATGCGTGGGTAGAGCCATCAGGATTGCAAAATCCAGCAACTGCGAGTTGTTTCCCTGGCTTTATAAGAAAATCGATTGATGAGGCGATAATCCCTATCGAAGAGTGTATCTACAAGATGACGGGGGCAAATGCGAAAAGAGCTAAAATCGAGAAAAGAGGTGTGCTCGAAGCGGGGAATTTTGCAGATATAACAATATTTGATCCGTACAGGGTTACTGATTCTTCTAAAGATGAGAATATTGAAGAGACTGGGATTGTCCACGTATTTATAAATGGAGAACATGTTCTAGATAACGGGCAGATCGACGACAAGATTAAGTCTGGTAGAATTATTTAAGGAATTCTATAGTCCGACAAAGGATGATAGAGATATTTTTTTTCATTAAAAGGAGGTCTAATGAAAATTTTAACAAAGATGTTTGCAATAATGCTGCTAGTAGGTTGTACTGGGCAGGTAGCAAACATCCCAGAACTAAAAGGAAGTGGCAAAGGTATACTCGGAGTACAGAACCCATACGAAGAGTATATCGACGGCGAAGCACTAAGCGAAGTACTTAGCAAAAAGGGATTGATAGTATATCCTTTTTCAAGAAACCAGACAATGCTTCCAAATCACGGGATACCTACTGTTTGGGCAAATCAAGAGGTTACAGCACTAGAGGTTGTAAGTCAACCTGGTGAATACCTTGTCTTTCAAACTGGGGTTATCAGTGATAAGGCAGTCGAAAATATCGATTTCTCAATCGATTTCGTTGGTAACCAGAACAATCTAATGAAAGAGACCTTTACATGTTTTAATACTGAAGGTGTAAATTTTCTTGGAAATGATTTTGAAAAAAATCTAAATCTCGAAGTGGGCAAGCCAGAGGTCTTTATCTTTGGGATGGAGACACCGACGTCTAGCAACGACTATAAGGCTGTCGTAACATTAAGATCTGGTAACCAAACACTAGCAAGCTACGATTTAACGATTAAAATCAAGGGCGAGGCTGTCAATGACTTTGGCGAATCTTCTCCAGAGAATCTTACACGTCTTAAATGGCTAAATTCACGAATCGGATTCACAGATCAACCATGTGATCCATATACAGCTATCGAGGTTGACGGAAACTCAGTAAAAATCCTTGGACGTGAGGTAGTAATCGGTAATTCAGGATTGGTAGAGAATATTTTTTCATACTTTAATGAATCAAACACAAGAGTTGATGCTCAGAGATCAATTATCACTAACAGCTTTGAGTTTGTAATTGGAGATGAGAAACTTAATATTGAGAAAAATGCTGTTGTTAAAAAGTTAAACGATTCATCAGCATACTGGGAGGCTACTCACTCCTCAGCAAACTTCAAACTGATTATCACTGGAACAGTTGAATATGATGGCTTTATCGCAATAGATTACCAAGTCGAAGCAAAAAACAATGCTAAAGTTGCTGATATCTCACTGAAAATTCCATTTGACAATGATTCTATGAAGTATATCCTAGGAATGGATAAGACTGGTCAATCAGTAAACTTTGATGAATATGAGTGGAAATGGAACACTGAGAAGCATCAAGACGCGGTATGGCTTGGAAATGTCAACAAAGGAATGACAATCCGACTAAAAGGTGCTAATTTCAAAAGACCTTTGGTTAACGCATATTATAAATACAGCCCACTTAATCTTCCAGATTCCTGGGGAAATGGCAACAATGGTGGAGTAAAAATAATCAACAAGTCTACTGAGAAATATTTTCTTGCCTACTCAGGAGAAAGAGAGATAAAAAAAGGGGAAAAACTTCATTTTATAACAGATCTGTATGTGACACCTTTTAAACCTATTGATATAAGCAAGCAATGGAAAGACCGATACTTGCATATTGTACCAGGAGGAGCTGGTGGCAGAATGCCTGATGTTGCGAGAGCAAAGAAAATAGGTGCAAATGTTATAAATATTCACCACAACAGATTGATAAATCCATTTATAAACTATCCATACAACCACCTATCTCTGGCAGATTCAAAAGAGTTTATAAATGATGCTCATAATAATGGCATGAAGGTAAAATTTTACTATACGACAAGAGAGGTTACATCAAGTATGTATGAGTTTGTCCCTCTATACTGGTTGGATGGCGAAATTATTCACAAAAGAGATCCTGAGGCAGGATGGCCTGTAACTAACCCAACTGGGGCGAATCCTCTCTTGACCAATCTACTTAAAGATGATTTTATTCCAGCCTGGAGAGAGACCCTACAAGGCAAGTACAAAGGACTTCTTGATTTAGCAGTAATTACAACCCCTGACTCAAGATGGAACAACTTTTTCCTTGAAGGACTTAACTATTTTGCGAAAGAGACTGGATTTGATGGAATATACATCGATGATACAGCCTTAGACAGGACTAGTATTCAGCGTGCAAGAAAAATTCTTAAAAAGAACAATAGTGAAGCACTAATAGATACCCACTCGTGGAACCACTACAATGAGTATGCGGGGTTCTCTAACTGTGCAATTGTCTTTATGGAGCTACTACCCTACTACGACCGGCTCTGGTTTGGCGAAGCATTTGATTATGAGACAACTGGAGATGACTTTTTCATGACAGAGATGGCGGGGATTCCATTTGGGCTAACAAGTGAAATGCTTCAAGAGGGAGGAAATATCTGGCGAGGAATGGTATATGGAATGACTAACCGCAAGGGGTGGCATGGTCCAAAATTCTATGAGCCTCAAAATATATGGAAGCTTCTTGATGATTTTGGAACTGATAACGTCGATATGTGTGGCTACTGGGACTCAGCAAACCCAGTGGATACCCAAAATTCATCAGTCAAGGCTACAGTCTTTACAAATGACAAAAAGATTATGATAGCCTTTGCGAGCTGGGCAGACTCTGATGTAAGCATAACCCCTGAAATAGATTGGGCAAAGCTTGGAATCAATCCAACGACAGCGAAGATCTACTTCCCATCAATTTTCGGCTTTCAATCTGGCTCAAAAGCAAATAACCAGTTAAAGATAAAGATTCCGAAGAACAAAGGAAAAATCCTAATCATAGAGAAATAACAATCCGACCTGTGGCGCAAGTCACAGGTCTTTTTTACCCTAAACTCCCCCGACTAACGGAACATCTGCTTCGCATATTGTGAGGCTTCGCTGTGGTCAACTATGCAGTGAGGATAACCCTCCACAGGGCTCTTCTCTAGGCGCTGAATCTGCTTTGCTGTATAAGGCCGCAACTCCGGTATCCACTCCTTCACAAACACACAGTCAGGATCAAACCTTTTCAGCTGCGAAAATGGGTTAAAAATCCTAAAGTACGGCTGAGCATCGCAACCTGTCGAGGCAGACCACTGCCATCCGCCATTGTTCAAAGCCGGATCATAATCAGTCAAATTCTGGGCAAACCATTTTTCACCTAATTTCCAGTCAATATGCAAGTCCTTGACCAAAAACGCAGCACACACCATTCTCAATCTATTGTGCATATAACCTGTCGACAAAAGCTGCCTCATTCCAGCATCAACAATCGGAAATCCTGTCTGCCCCGACTTCCAGGCCTCAAAATAACCATGATTGTAATCCCATTTTAAATTATCATACTCAGCCCTAAATGCATGCCCCTCAAGAACATGTGGAAAATAGAGCGCAATATAATAATAAAAGTCACGCCAATACAACTGTCGCAAAAAGGCTGCACCGCCATCATCTATGGAATAGCTATTTTTTGAAAAATTTTTATCATAAACAGAATAATAGAACTCCCTGACTGAAATTGTCCCAAACTTCAGATGCGCAGAAAGCTTCGAAGTCGCATCAAGACTCGGAATATCCCGCAATTCACCATAATCAGACATCGCCCCAAGACTATTTAACCGCTGTAATCCAGCACTCCGCCCCCCTTTTTGATAGGAAAAAGCCTGACTGTTCGACATATTAAGATAGTCCCGTTTGACCATTTCAAGCGTAACTGTATACTCATTTTTTTTACCAGAAAAAAACTTAATCTTCCCACAACTTTCTTGAGGACGAGGGATATCAATCTTCTTTGCATTATTGAAAAACGGAGTAAATACCCGATACGGCTGAGAATCAGCCTTCATAAAGGCAGCAGGGCTAGTCAAAAAGCAGTCTCGAACTTGAATAACCTGTATCTGTGGATTTAGAGATTTTAGTTTCAATGATAAAAGTTTATCTCTCTTCTTCGAGAAAGGTGTAACATCAAGATTATAATAAACAGCATCAAATTTTACTGTACTATAAATTTTTTTAACAATACTTTCTAGACTATCTAAAAAGAGAAGCAATTCACCACCTTTTTCATTTATCTGTTTTTTCAAATCATCAAGAGACTCTAGCATAAAATTCAAACTATTATGACTTAGATACTGATTTTGAGCTGTAATCTGCGCAGGATTAAAGACAAAACACGGGATAACTAATTCTGATTCTGCGGCACATCTTTCAAATCCTAAATTGTCAAAAAGCCTCAAATCTCGATGAAAGATAAACAAGGATATTTTGTATTTTTTTCCCATAATTACTCTCCAAAACTAATTTAAATTTCTGAATTTAGCAAAAAAATAAAAAAAATTACTATCAGAAATTACCATTTTTATTGTATAATAGCAATAATCAAGTATTAAGGATATGCTCAAAAGATAAATGATAGAAAAGGCTAACTCAAAAAGCGCAGATTATACAGATTTCCTCTTTTTCATGAAAAAAACTTTTAGAAAAATGAAGGTTAAATATTTAATCATTGGTGGTGTATCTTTTATAATACAAGGGCTTACAAATACAACAAAGGAGATTGATCTCTATGTCGCAGGAGATGAGGAGAATCTTGAAAGGATTATTTATGCATTTTCTCAACTCGGAATCATTTCTGAGACAAACATCACAAAAGAGAATCTCAAAAATAAGGATTTTTTCAGAATTCTTACCCCTATCAAGATTAACTTATTTTTCAAACTACATGGTTTTTCTTCTTTTGATAAGACGCTCGACTATAGAAATAGAATAAACGGATTTAACGTATTAAGCATTGAGGGAAGTATTATCTCATACAGTCAAATCCATACAATGAGATCCAGATACATACTTCAAATATTAAAAGATTACCAATTTTACCTTAAAAAAGGTTTGCAAAGTGCCAACTTCTACGAAAATACCTTCCTCGTGCCTGATGGTTACCACATTACGGATATTCAAACTATACATCGCTGGGAAAGCAACCAAAGACGTCCTGTCCGTTCTCGGCTATCAGATGGTATCAAATCAAAGGCATTGCCTCTTGAAAAAGTTCCAATTGCATGAGATAATATAGTATATTATACTTTTTGAGGTCTTAAATGAGAAAATCAGTTTTACTTCTACTAACATTTTTTTTACTCTTTAGCTGCAAAGAAGAAGAGCATGTAGAAATTGTCGCAGATGGCGTGGCTGAAGCTGTTGCAGACTATGTCGAATACACTTTTTCAATAATAACTACAGACAAAGACCCAGAGATTGCAGACTTGAATAACAAGAAGATGATTGAACAGGTTCGAGAGGCTCTTAAATTGCAAGAAGGAGAGGTTCTCGATGTAGTAAACTACGATTTTTCTGAAATTTCATCAACATCTGTAAAAAGCTATAGAATCACAACTAGGCTTTCCTACAAGTCAAAGAGTATAACCAACTATCGAGAAATTCCAGCTCGATTAATTAAATATGGCGGAGCGAATATATCAAATCCAAGCTTCGAGGTTTTTAACATTGAAGCTGTAAAGCAAAATGCTATAAGGATTGCACTTGCAAATGCTGAAGCAAAAGCAAACATGTTTATAGAGCGTGAAAAATATGGAAAAATAGACGAGATTATTGCAGCTAAGATAGTAGACTCATCAGAAAATTCCCCTGAGACAAAGATTTTCAAAGAAGGCTATAAGGTCATCAGAAAAGAGTTATGGGTCAAATTTGAGATGGATTAAAATGAAACACTGAAAATATGGCTCAAAATGAGTCAGTGTATATTTTTAACACAATAATTGACTAGGCAACAAAACACCATTGTATCAAATTGATACAATCTTACCATTCATAATAACAAATCAATAACTAACTCTTTACTATACAAGCAATTATAAATCTACAATCTTTTTGGCACGATAATTGCTATATATAAGTGTATAACAAATATAACAATATTTAGGAGGGTGTTATGAGATACGAATTAACTACTAGACCATTTGATTTTTTTGAGGAGTTGGATAAGATGATGAACTTTGCACCATCAAAGGTTGTAAACGCTAGAAGCTTTGCAATCGATTTTGAAGAGGCTGAGAATGGGTTTCTTCTAACTGCGGACCTACCTGGAGTTAACGAAAAAGATCTTGAGGTAAGTGTAGAAAAGGATGTGATGAAGATCTCTATCAATTCAAAGAATGAGAAAGAGAAGAAAGAGAAAAATTATCTAGTAAAAGAGAGATCTGAATTTAGAGCAGAAAGAAGGATTAGACTTCCTGAAAATGCCTCTTCAGAAGATATTGAAGCAGAATTAAAAAACGGTATATTGACTGTAAGTATCAAGAAAAAAGAAGAAACTAAACCAAAAACAATTACAATTAAGTCAGCTTAATCTCCCCCAAAAAGAGGCTTCGGCCTCTTTTTTTATTTTAAATAATGACAACCAATGGATTTCTTATTTCTGCTAGCAGCGCCAACAATGATTTGTGAAGAGACTACAGCATTACGAAGCTCAATAATAGATGGATTTAAGACTGCTGAACTATAGAATTTAAGAACTCTGTGAGAGTAGTAATTTAGATCTGAGATTGCCCGCTGTAAGCCTTTTGATGTACGAATAATACCAGCATAGTTCCACATTGTAAGCTTAATCGCCTGCATATCCTGCTTGATAAGTAGAGGATCAAACTCCTCAGTCCTTGTTGGCAACTGCCACTCGGGAATATAGTTATATCTAGAATTATCAATCTTTGAAAATTTCCCAATTATAGAATCAGCTGCTGATTTCCCCCAGAGTAAACCCTCCAGAAGCGAAGTGGATGCTAATCGATTTGAACCGTGTATACCAGTGCAGCTGACTTCTCCGACTGCATACAAATTCTTAAGGCTTGTCTGCCCTTCCAAATCAACCTTAACGCCACCACAAAAATAATGAGCAGCTGGAACAATCGGTATAGGTTCTTTTGAGATATCAATTCCACCAGAGAGACAGGTATTATATATCTTTGAAAATCTCTGCTCTATTGGGAGCTTGCCTTTATAGTTGTTCACAAGATCTAAAAACATATATTCGCAGCCAGTGTTACCCAACATATCAAAAATAGCTCGCGATACAACATCACGCGGCGCTAGATCTCCCATCTCCGAGTAATTATGCATAAACGGCTTACCCTGGGGATCTGTTAAGACTGCACCCTCACCACGCAAAGACTCAGAGATCAAAAACCTCTTTATATCTCTATGAAAAAGCGAAGTTGGATGAAATTGAACAAACTCAGAATTTATGATTTCAGCACCAGCTCGGTGCGCCATGCTCATTCCATCCCCGGTAGCAGACTCTGGATTTGTCGAGTAATAGTATAAAGCCCCAATACCACCAGTAGCCAATACTACTTTTGACGAGAAGAACGAATCTACCTCGCCGGTTTGATTATTTAAGACATAAACCCCCAGAATCTCACGAGGTCTATACTTCTCCTGGGTATCTGTGGAGTGGTGAAAATTCGAAATTAAGTCTATGGCAGTGTAATCAGTAAAGATATCAATATTACTATCTGTAATCTTATCAAACAAGGCATTCTGTATTGCCTCACCTGTGCAATCTTTGTAATGCAAAATTCGTTTAATTGAATGGGCTGCCTCACCGGTATAATCATATGATCCATC
Organism: Spirochaetales bacterium; assembly: GCA_016936615.1. Classification (GTDB taxonomy): domain Bacteria; phylum Spirochaetota; class Spirochaetia; order JAFGXN01; family JAFGXN01; genus JAFGXN01. The sequence goes on from JAFGXN010000060.1 coordinate 27,443, forward strand.
GCTATTTTTGCAAAAATTTACACCAACATCGTCAATGAGAATATCAAAGACTAAGTTAGGACCTTTTTTACAAAAAAAATCAACAGCATCCATATTATTATAGCTGTTCCCAGCTAGAATCACATCTTTAGCTAGATCCTCAGGTCTATCATTCTTCCGATATGCGATAATTCCGCCCTGAGCATAGTATGTATTAGTTTCATTCAAGCTCTTGTTCTTTGATATAATTGCACACTTCAAACCAGATTTTGCTAGCTTCAAGCCACATGTCAATCCTGAGATTCCACTTCCGATGATTACAACATCATATTCTCGTATCAATTATCTACCCGTTTTACTTACCTTCAACTATTTCAATCATCTTATTCAAGGCCAAGGAAGCATCACTTCTTAGCTGATCGCTAACAACAACATTTCGCGGTAATAATGCCCCACTCTGAATAGATTTATCAATTTTATCTAAAATACTCGCAATACTAGCTGGAGTAATTTTTCCCATATTAAAACATGGTGATATTCGAAGAGGCAAAATCACCTTATTTGGATTCTCTGTAGCAAGACGCTCTACAAAATTTATCTCAGTACCAATTGCCCACTTGCTTCCCTCTGGAGATGCTGTGACCTTGTCATAGATTTGCTGTGTCGAACCAAACTCATTGGCCTCTGCAACAATAGATCTATCACACTCTGGGTGAACAGTGACCCAGATGTCGGGATATCTCTCTCTAGCAGATTTAATATCATCAACAGCAAATGTCTGATGGACATGGCAGAAACCATCCCACAAATAGATCTTTGTATCTTTTGTCGCAGCCTTATCAAAAGTCAAATCCTTACTAATTTTAACAATCTGATCTTCTGGGATATTTATCTTATCTGCGATATTTCTACCTAGATGATAATCAGGAAAAAAGAAGATTGGTCTATCCTGACTTAGATAGTAATCAATAATCTTGGCAGCATTTGAACTTGTACAGACCGCACCACCATTTCTTCCAGTAAAGGCTTTAGAACTAGCATATGAGTTCATATAGACAACAGGAGCTGGTTTAATTCCAGTCTCAGCAAGAATCTTATCAAATACAGCTTGAGCCTTCTTCTCATCGATCATATCCGCCATAGGGCAACCTGCTTCATGAACAGGATGAAAAATCTTCTGGTCAGGCTTTGCTAAGACAGCAGCGCTCTCTGCCATGAATCTAACACCAGCAAAAACTATAAACTCAGCATCTGTAGATGCTACATCGACAGCAAGCTTGTAAGAATCTCCTGTAAAATCAGCAATATCAATAATATCCGAAGAGATATAGTGGTGTGCAGGAATTAGAATCCTATCGCCGTATTTCTTCTTTATAGATCTAATATACTCAATCTGGTTTGTCTCTCTATAACTCATAATTCCTCCCTAAGACTAAAATCGAAGGCCTTGATAGTATGTGTCAACTCTCCAAAAGAGATAAAATCTACACCGAGATCCCCAACCTCTTTAATTCTATCAATAGTCATATTACCTGATGCTTCAATTTCTACTTGACGATTTATCAATTCAACAGCTTCGCTCATATCTTCATTTGACATATTATCAAGCATAATTCTGTCAATTCCACAAGCCAAAGCCTCTCGGACATCATCAAGATCTCGGCACTCTACCTCAATCTTAAATTTCTCTCCCCACTTAGACCTGACTCTCTCCACAGCCTTAGTGATACCACCTGCTGCATCTGCATGGTTATCTTTGATCATTACCATATCATAGAGACCTGTTCTGTGATTTTGTCCACCACCACACCTAACTGCATATTTCTCTAAGTCGCGAAATCCTGGAGTGGTCTTCCTTGTATCAAGGATTATAACCTTCCCAGAAGCTACCGCCACAAATTGTGCGGTTTTAGTAGAGACTGCGGATAGATGAGAAAGAAAATTTATACCAGTGCGTTCAGCCTTCAGAATTGAGACTACCTTGCCTGAAATTTTGGCAATACAATCGGATTTCTTGATAAAATCGCCATCTTTTTTTAGAAATTCTAAATTAAGCGAGTTATCAACTTTTGAAAAAACCTCGCGAAAGATATCAATTCCACAAAGAATTCCTTCATCTTTTGAAACTAAATAAAAAGTGTGCTCTTGCGTATCAAAAATTGATTCACTTGTAACATCTCCAAGTTCGTGTAAATCCTCATACAAAGCAAGCTCAATTAAATTTGTAAAATCCATAAAATTATTACTCCGTCAAAATATCTAAACAATTTCTTAACTCATTATCCTCAGAATAATAATTTTTTTCAAGCTCATCTTGTGTTAATCCGACAAGTTCATGGCTTAAATAATGTATCCAAATCTCATCGGTTGAATTTTCAATCACATGTTTGCGACAATAATAATCAGGCTGTATCGGTAAATTCTTCTGAACATTATTATATAACTGGATTTTGTAGTCATGAACAGCTATCTTCAAATCTTCACGAGGAATTCCCTTTGCCATGATAATATTTGCTAAGGCGTTGATAGTTCTTCCACTGTCAAAAATGTCATCGACTAGTAGAACTCGGTCGCCGTGTCGCAGGTGCTCTGGATCATAGGTCCAACCATCGACACGAACATCAGAAGCCTGCCCGACCCCAGTATAAGATCTAGCAGTAACAGCAGCATAGAATACTGGTCTTCTATCAACACGCAAAATCTTAAAATATTCACTGATAACATTACCAATATATGCCCCGCCACGAAGCGAGACATATATTACATCTGGCATAAAACCATCATCATAGATCTTTTTTGCCATTTTGATTGCATTATTACGCACAACATTGTAATTTATAAAATCTTTCACTACTTCCTTACCCCAAGATAATAATCAGAATTCTTACGAGTATACTCGATTAAGATATTACCATCTTTTTCTATCTCTCTATAAAAATCTTGAAGGTTATTTATCTCTCGCTCATTTATCTTAGTGACAACATCTCCTGGACGAAGCCCCCCGACAAA